>CAXTYP010000006.1:0-24449 GCA_964248435.1 uncultured Acidobacteriaceae bacterium
GCTCGGCCGGCATCGGCATCGGCAACATGATTGCCGCGGCCATGAAGCTTGAAGGCCTGACGGACCAGCAGGCACAAGCACAGATTTCCCTGTTCGATGTTGATGGCCTGCTTACACCGGAGACGAAGGACCTTTCTCCGGAGCAGAAGAAGTACGCGCACCCGCACCCGCCCACAAAGGACCTCGTCGAGGCCATCAACACCGTCAAGCCATCCATTCTGATCGGCGTCAGCACTGTCGGGGGTACCTTTACGCAAGGGGTGATTGAGGCAATGACGAAGCTGAACAAGCGACCGATCATCTTCGCGCTATCCAACCCCACCGACCATGCCGAGTGCACCGCTGAGCAGGCGTACAAGTATTCGGACGGCAAGGCGATCTATGCCGCGGGGGTGCAGTTCGACCCCGTGCAGATCAACGGCAAGACGTATGAGCCGAGCCAGGCCAACAACTTCTACATCTTCCCCGCGGTCGGCCTGGCCATCGTGGTCACCGAAGCCAAACACGTACCCGACGAGATCTTTATCGAAGCAGCGCGCGCGCTGGCCGACCAGGTCACACCGGATCAGCTGGAGAAAGGCATCCTGTTTCCGCCCCAGGGCAACATCCTGGCAAGCTGCGTGGACACAGCGACCAAGGCCGCCGAGAAGATCTTCGACCTCGGGCTGGCACGCGTCAAGCGCCCGGCCTCGATCAAGGGCCTGGTGACCTCGTACCTGTACACACCGGAGTACCCCAGGGCACAGGCGGCAGCTACTGTCCCGGAACTGGCGCATGCCGGCGGAGACTGATATCGGGCAGCCGCCGCAGGCACCCGCGAAAGGCGCCAGTGCCACCTTTGTTCTTGTCGCACTGGCCTTCGCGGGCGGCTATGCCGACGCTGCCGCGTACCTGCTGCTTGGCACCTTTACGGGTCATATTACGGGCAACACCGTGCTGGCGGCCATCGCGCTCGGGGCCGGCAAGTTCTCCACCTTTGCGCTTCGTCTGACAGCCGTGGTTGCTTTCCTGCTTGCAACCGGCGCGGGCATCCTGTTGCCCGGTCTCCGTCTTGGAGCCCATCGGACGCTCGCGCTGGCGCTGGTCATCGAGGGGGTGCTGGTCGGCGTTGCGCCCCTTATTCATTTTGCGCCTGGCTCGCATAACGACTTTGCGATGCTTGTGTGTCTTTGCCTGGCGCTTGGCCTTCAAAACGGTGTCTTCAGCAAGGATCATGGCGTTTCTGTCCATGCCACCTATGTGACTGGCGACGCAACCTCGCTGGTCAGCTCTCTTCTTCAAAAACGCAGCGCGCAGTCTTCCGGCAAGTCGCCGGACCGGCATACTAAAAACACGGTGCTGGGTGTGATCTGGCCGAGCTTTGCGGTAGGTGCGCTATGTGCCGGTGTGGCTGTTCGCTGGCTTGGAGCGCACTCACTTTGGTTGCTGGAAGCGCCGCTCCTGCTTGCCACGGCAGCTGCCTGGCATCGCGCCACTGGCGCAGCCCCCGACTCGTAGGGCAGCCCGGTCATGCCTGCAGCCGGCCAATGGTCGGGGCGGAGGGATTTGAACCCCCGGCCCTCTGCTCCCAAAGCAGATGCGCTACCAGGCTGCGCTACGCCCCGACTTAGGCCCAATTGTACCCGACCCGCAGCCGGTGCCGCCCCGGCACCAGCCTTTGCCAGGGCTGCTGCAGGGCGTCTAGTATTCGCTTGCGACACCATCATTCCGGAGCTTTCCCGGAGCAGCATGCAACGGCTTTACGCTGCTCCGGCTCGCCCCTTTTGAAGGTCGCACTTTTCAAGACAAGGACCTCCGCAACCATGCTCGCTCCCTCCACCCTACGCATCGCCTGCTTCAGCCTTTCCGGTTTCGCTTTCTGCAACTATTCAGCCCTTGCACAGGCACCGCACCCGCTCAGCCCGGCTGAGCAGCAACGGGTTGAAGAGCTCGTTCACAAGATGACGCTCGAGCAAAAACTCGACTACATCGGCGGTACCGGATTTGCCATCCGCGCGATGCCTTCGCTCGGGCTGCCGGCCTTTGAAATGTCGGACGGGCCGTTCGGCACGCGCTCCAACGCGGGGTTTCCTTCGACGACCTATGCCGCCGGCATCGGCCTGGCCGCCAGCTGGGACCGGACCCTGGCGGCCCGCGTGGGCGGCGGGATTGGCCGCGACGCACGCGCGCGCGGGGTTCATTTCATGCTCGGTCCCGGCGTCAACATTTATCGCTCGCCCCGCAACGGACGCAACTTCGAGTACTTCGGCGAAGACCCGTTTCTCACCGCCAACATCGCGACCGGCTACATCACCGGCATGCAGGAGCAGGGCGTCAGCGCGACGGTGAAGCACTACGTCGGCAACAACTCCGAGTACCTGCGCCATGACTCCAACACGATCATCGACAATCGCGCCTTTCGCGAGATCTACCTGCCGTCGTTTGAAGCCGCTGTGAAAAAAGGGCACGTCGGCGCCATCATGGACTCCTACAACATCTTCGACGGCGAGCACGCGACACAAAACAGCTTTATCAACAAGGAGATCGCCCGCAAGGAGTGGAACTTCCCCGGCATCATCATGTCGGACTGGGTGGCCACCTACGATGGCGTCGGTGCCGCCAACGGCGGGCTCGACTTGGAAATGCCGACCGGACGCTATATGAACGCGGCAAACCTGATGCCGGCCATCAAGGCCGGCACCGTCACCCAGGCCACCACCGTCACCCAGGCCACCATCGACGACAAGATTCGCCATATCCTGACGACGGCCATGGAGTTCGGCTGGCTGGACCGCACGCAGGCCGATCCTTCCATCTCGTACCTCGACCCCGCGAACCAGGCCGTAGCGCTCGATTCGGCGCGGGAGTCGGCAGTGCTGCTCAAGAACGAGGGCGCATTGCTGCCGCTCGACAAAACCAAGCTCAAGAGCATCCTGGTGGTGGGGCCCGATGCCTACCCCGGGGTGCCGGTCGGCGGGGGCAGCGCCGGCGTGGTGCCGTTCCACACGGTCAGCGTTGTGGAAGGGCTGTCGGACGCCCTGCGCGGCACCGCAACCGTGTATTACGACCGCTGCGTGCCGGAGCTGTCGGAGCTGGTGCGTGCCACGAAGTACACGACGGAGGCTTCCGGCGGACAGCCGGGTGTGACGCTGGAAAGCTTTCACAATGATCAGCTGGCAGGCCCGGCGACCACGGCCGTGGTCCAGGCCATCAACGGCAAGGGTATCGACATCGCCTCGCTGGTCTCAGACCCGGAAGCACTGGCAACCATCTTCTCGTCCACCGCGCCCAAGGCGGAGTCGCGGCGGTTTACCGGTTACTACACCCCGCCGTCGCCCGGCAAATACGTGTTTATCGCCGAGGGCTCGGGCGAAGGCTCCGGCCAGCGAGTGTTCGTGGACGGCAAACAGATTGTTGACAACTGGGACCTGGCGAAGTCCTACCAGGAGCACGTCACGCTTGACCTCGCAGCCGGGCCGCACAAGGTCGTGGTTGAAGACAAGCACAATGGCCCGTTCGGCGGAAAGCTGCGCTTTGCGATTGCAGAGGAAGAGCACGGCCTGGTGAGCGAGCGGTCCCGGACGCTCGCGGCCAAAGTGGACGCAGTGGTGGTGATGGCCGGCTTTGACCATGACAGCGAAAGCGAAGGCGGCGACCGTACGTTTGGGCTGCCGTATGGCCAGCACCGCATGATCTCGGACCTCGCGAAGATCAACAAGAACGTGATCGTCAGCGTGACCTCTGGCGGCAACGTGGACTCGCAGGCGTGGCTGCCCGACGCGCGCGCGCTGCTTGAAACCTGGTACGCCGGGCAGGAGGGCGGCCGTGCGCTGACCGAGATCCTGCTGGGCGACGTGAACCCGTCGGGGCATCTGCCGGCGACGTTTGAACGCAAGGCCGAGGACAACCCAACCTTTGCGAACTACTACCCGGCCCCCGGCACCAACCGGATTGAATACAAGGAAGGCCTGTTTGTGGGCTATCGCGGATACCAGCACAACCACGTCACGCCGTTGTTCCCCTTCGGCTACGGGCTGTCGTACACCACATTCCAGTTCGGCAAACTGTCGGTCAGCCCGGCCTCGGCCGGTGCCAACCCGCAGGTCGCTGTTTCCTTCGACCTGACCAACGCCGGCGGACGCAAAGGTGCCGATGTCGCCCAGGTCTATGTCTCGGACGATCACGCCAAAGTGCCACGCCCGGCACGCGAGCTGAAGGGCTTTGAACGGGTGGAGCTGGCGCCGGGCGAAACAAAACACGTCACCGTTTCGCTCGATCCGCGAGCATTTGCCTACTACGACACCGGCGCGAAAAAGTGGACCATCGACCCGGGCAAGTTCACCGTGCACGTGGGCGACTCGGTCGAAGCAACGCCGCTCGAGGGTACGGTCGAGCTCACGCGAGAAGCGGCAAAGTCGACCTTTCAGTAGCCGCGATAGCGAACAGCCGCCGGCGAATCCATGCCGGCGGCTGTTCGCTTACTGCTTGGGCAGTTGCAGCAGCAGCCCGCCGTTGCTGCCGCCGCTTTCCACCTGCGGCAGCTGGCCGTTCCAGCGGTCGATGAGCTGCCGCTGATTTTCAAGCCGTCGCAGCTCCAGCAGTTGCGGCGTAATGGACGTTTGCCGGATGCGGTTGGCTTCCGCTTCGCCCTGCGCGCGCGCCACGTTCGACTTGGCGTCGCCGTCGGCCTCGGCGATCTTTTTCGCAGCCTGGGCCTCCGTTTCGGCCAACTCGTTGCGAGCACGCTCCGCGTTCTGGATCGCCTGCGCCTTCGCCGTAATGGCGCTTGCAATCACCTCTGGGACACGCGGCGCTCCGATAAAGCCGAACTGCTGGATGCCGACGCCGACCGCCGCAACCTTTTGCTGGATCAGCATCTCGACCTGGTGCAGGAACTCCGTCTTCTGCTCGCCGTAAATCTGCTCGACCGTGTAGGTCGATGCGACCTCGTTGAGCGAGTTGCGGACGATATCGCGCAGAATGCCGTGGGTAAACAGGTCCAGGTCGCTGACGCGGTACTTGAGATAAAAGTCGGGCACCTTGGCCGGCGCGATCGCGTAGGAAAGCGAAACGTCGGTGTAGATCTCCATGCCTTCCTTCGAGTTAAAGCTCATCTCCTCGTTCAGCGGGCGGCCTTCATCCGTGTTGCGCGTCCACTTGACTGTTTGCACGTAGGTGGGGAACTCGATGATCTGGCTACGCAGCGGACTGTAAAAAACCCAGCCCGTGCGGATCGGGATTTCGGACGCGCCGCGTTGGGAGCCTGACAGCAGGATCTCCACGCCCGTGTAGCCCGCGCCGATGCGTGTGATTGAAAACACATAGTTGAAAAACAGCAGCAGGACGATAAGTCCTGCGATGCCGAACAGCAGCCATTTGCCGAGCCGGAAAGGAAACTGCGATACCGGCGACATGCGAATATAGGGCGTTTCCATCTGATCAAGAAAACTCATAGCGACCTCCGCCAAAAGCGCCAAAGCGCAAAGGGAAGAAACAAAAACAGCACAACGAGACCGGCCGTGCCCTCATACACAGCACGGTCGCTTGGACGGTTTAGCAGCTGCAGGGCATGCACCATGCACTCATAGCCAAGCATCAGGACAAGAATTGTAAGCAGGAGTTTAAGCAGAACGTTCACGGCATCAGGGCCTGTCTTCGGGCCGACCACCGTTTACAGATACTATGCCCTTTCGGCGTGGTTTGTAGCAGAAATCGAGAGCTGGTCGATGTGCCGCAACTGCGTCACCGGGCTAATTCACACCAGGAGCACCGGGTCGCCCACGGCGATCGGCCCGGCGGTCACGACCACCGCGTAGATGCCGACCTTGCCCTCGTGCCTGCGCGCCAAATGCGTCATCAGGTGCGGCTCGCGCTGCCCGGTGGCAGGGTCCAACGTCACCACGCGGCACCGGGGGTCGCGCTCTGTGACGGCCAGGCGTGTGTGCTCGCCGATTTGCAGCGTCCTGCCGACAAAAGCATCCTCGCCGAAGCCACTTCTGCCTTCCAGCGCAAGCAGAATATTTGCGCGAAAACGATTCGCGGGCAGCGGGGAGCCCCACTCTTGGCTAAGCTGTTGCAGCGTTTCAAGCGAAAGCAGGCCGACCGGGCGGCAGTCCATGGCAGGCCGCTCGCACACGCGCAGAAACATCGGCTTCGGCTCCGGAACCGCTGCCTGTAAAGCAGTGATCAGCCCCGGATCGTTCGCCCGAAATCGCAGGCCGTTTTCCGTGACGACTTCCACCCTGGCAGGGTCGGCCGTACTCTCCAAGGGCTCGTCAGGGTCGAGAAAGCGCGCTGTCGAACGCAGCATGGCCGTGCGTTCCACTCCGCTCACGAGCGGCTTGCCGATCGCCGCGCCGGCGCTTTCAAACGCCAGCATGCGATCGCCCTTGAGCCCCAGCGGACCGACGGACGCGCGCTGGAGGCACTCCCCACCCATGCTCTTGACCGGGTAGCGCCAAAGCCCGGCGACCCTTCCTGCGACTTCCATCATGGCCCCGGCTCGACCGCTTCAATCCTCGGGCACATAAGGCTCCAGCACAACATTGCACACCTCTTCCGAATAACCTTCTCGCATCAGCAACCGTCCGCACATGCGGTGCGACTCGATGTACCCATTGTTTTCAAAGTACGGAATGATCCGGTACGAATCTGCGTTGGGCATAAACGGCAGATCACCCAACGGGTCTGCCCAGTCCACCGTGATGCTGCCCTGGTCGCCCCACGTAAAGCCGCCGACCACCACGTACTCGGGGTGCTGCTGCAGCATGGCGGGTGCCTGCTGGTCGGTCCGCACTTTCGTGCTCCACACCCAGTAGCTGTGCGGCTGGTTCATGTATTTGAACCCCGGCAAAAACGCGAGGGCCCCCGTCGCATGATAGTAAAAGGCAGCAATCCTGGAGGTTCCCGTTTCCTTTAGAAAATGCGAACTCATCCAGTCGCCAGAGTAGGGATCGCGCTTGTCCATCTCCACCGCGTGGAGGGTCCAGCCGATCTGTTCGCAGGCGAGAAGCAGCAACAACACAGTGAGCGAAACCTGCTGCCAGCGCGCAGGCGCATTGTTCCGTCGCTCCGGCCACAAAAGCCAAAGTGAAATAAGAAAACTGGTAAACAGCATGCCGGCATGGCGCGGTGCCATGTACAGCTTGGTAAAGGCGAGCACCATCAGGCCCCAGGGTGCCAGCGCCACCCAGCCGAGCCTGTTTTCGCGCCGGCGAGCAAGGTCCACCGTCAACACAACCACCGCAAGCGCCAGCACGCGCCAGGTGGACAAGGGAAATGTAATCAGCCCTAGGAAATTCGCGATGTGCAGCCATAAACGCGTGGAAAGCGAGCGGTGCGGTATCGTGGAAGGGATCGGGGCCAGCTCGCCGGGCCGCATGGTGAGCGATTCCTTTGCGTCAGCCTCCGTCACCACGTGCGGCAGCCATGGATTCGGGTCGCCCGGTATCTCGTCGTTTCCAAACATCCAGTGCCCACCACGCGAGTCGGCGACCCATATCTTGGCTTTGTGAAGTGACTTGGCGGCCGCGAAATCGAGGTCGCCCGGGGGAGCCGCCGTGCCCACTGCCACCACCCAGAACCCGAGCAGCAGCGACAGCGCGAGAAGGTACCGACGCGACTCGCGAAACCATCCGTGACGCCACGCCTGCACCCCTGCCACCATGGCAAGTCCGCCCGACGCAATGCAGCCATGTACGGAGATGTTGGCGATGAGTCCCAGCAGCAATGCCAGCAGCAGGGGGCGGTTCGCCTCGCGGCGCAGCAAGGCTGCTGCCGCGAAGCCAAGCCCCGCATACAGCACATAGCCGCGCGCCACCACGGCGTCCTGGTAGGCCAGGAAAAAGGTAAACGGCAGCAGCAGTTTCAGGTAGCGCGGGAACGGCGCAAACCGCAGCAGCATTGCCCCGCCCGCCACGGCCAGCAGTCCGGCCACCCAGTGCATGCCCGTGTAGCGGAACCCGAGTCGCGCCAGCACCCAAAGCACCGTGTGCCACAGCCCCGGCGTGCCTTCATATCGCACGCCGTGCAGCATGAGCTGCCACCAGCCCATGTCGCGCGCCAGCATCCAGGCCTGGGCTTCGTCCACCCAGCCCTCGTGCCAACGCCCCCCGGCCGTAATCCCCGCTGCCGACCCAAGCAGCCCGCCGGTCTCCCACCATCCCCAGCGCTGCTCGCCTTCAGCCGCCAGGCTGTGGGACATCCGCCTTACGAGACCCATTTCAGCAAGCGGATAATGCCCATGGAAGCCGGCTTGTTGTGTGCGGACACGTCCGTCCGCGCGTGAATCTCATCGCGCCGCGTCGCATAGTACTGGTAGGCCCGCGTCAGCATCTGCTCGTTAGTCAGGGTCGGCGTCCATTGCAGGCCCTGTCGAATGCGGCTCGTATCGAAGATGAAGTCTTCAGCGATCATGCGGTAGTGGTAAGGTCCCAGCGGCGAAACCTTCAGCTTGTGCGCCAGCTGCATCATCGCAAGCGTCGGTCCTTTGGGCATCGAGCGTACGCGCGACCGGCTCGCCGCCGTTTCGATCACGGCCTGAAAGACTTCGCGCAGGGACTTCACGTTATCCGAGCCGATATGGAAGATGTCGGCACGCTCGTGCCCCAGTGCTTGAATGCACGCCGTTGCCAGGTCCTGCGCATGCACAAACTGGTACTTGTTCGAGCCCTCGCCCACAACCCACACCGTTTTATTGTCATGGATGAACTCAAACAGGATCGCCAGCAAGCCAAGCCGTCCGCTGTCGATAATCGTCGGGCAGCGCAGCGTCACGATGTCAAGATCCTGTGAAAACTCCGACAAAACCTGTTCGCCGGCCAGCTTCGATTTGCCGTAAACCTCGATTGGCAATGGTTCATCGTCCTCGCGAACCGGCCGGCCCAGCGGCGCGGCCCACAGGCAGTTGGTTGAAGTAAAAACCAGTTTGCGAACGCTGTGCCGCCGGCAGCTTTCTGCAATGCGCCGGGTACCGTCTACGTTTGAGGTCCAAAGGTCGTGCTCATCAATCGATGACCCGTGTGCCAGCACCGCCGCGCAATGCATGGCGCCGTCAAAGCGGCTGTGCGCGAACAGTTCGTCAAGCAGCCCCCCGTCGCGTATGTCGGCCTGGACGCTGGTGAGGTTTGGGTGCCGCTCGGGGTCGGCAATCCGGTCGATGTTGGTGACCTTGTAGCCGTCGTGCAGCAAGCGGTTCTTCAAGATGCTCCCAAAAAAGCCGGAGCCGCCGGTAACAAGTATGTGCCGCATGAACCATCCTGGGTTGAAGATGCGCCAAACGCGCGCCATCCAGAGTTGAGGAAGCGGGACCTGCACTGTCCCACGTGCCTTTCCTCAGAATACGCCGGGATATTTCTGGGCAACTGTGCGCCGGAACACACTCTGGGTGTCGAAGCGTCCAAGCCAGCCCTGTGCAGGCCGGGGAGGCGCGTCAAGCCGGCGGGCCTTCCTTGCAGCCGCACGAGCTGCGCAAAAGGAGGCGGCTCGGCAGCACCAGCGGTTTCAGGCTCCCGCGCGATGCGCTTGCGCCGGTATGCGCCCGTTCCAACTGTGCAAACAGCAGTTCCGCGGCCTTACGGCCCACCTCTTCAATGGGCTGCTGCACTACGCTTAACGCCGGGCGCAGGGTCCCGGCCAGCGCGAAATCATCAAAGCCCAGCAAGGCAAGATGTTTGGGAACCGCGATCTTCAGCTTCTGCAATGCCTGAAAGGTAGCGATGGTGGCGCTGTTCTTCAGCGTAAACACAGCGTCCGGTGCGCCGGGCCCACTCAGGTGCCGGCGCACGGCCTCCGCAGCTTCCCCTTCCTGGAAGCGCATGTCCTCGAGCGGCTGGAGCCCGGCTTCGCTTATGGCAGCGCGATATCCGCCCAAACGCTCGCGGATCGTGTACAGCCCAGGCTCTCCACCCAGGCACAAGATCCGCTTGTAGCCATGCTCAATCAGGTGCGCCGTGCCCGCCTGGGCCGACAGGTAGTTGTCCGTCAGCACGACCGCGCTGGCATGCGCGATCGGCCTGTCAAAAGCCACGATCGGAACCCCGCTGCCGCGAACAAAACTGGCAAGGGTACGGCTTTCCGCGCTCGACGGTACCAGCAAAAGTCCATCCGGACGGTGCCGCATGAGTACCTGGAGACTGCTCATCTCGGTATCCGGGTCGTTATGGCTCACGGCTACAATCAGCAACGTGTCATGCTGGCGCGCCACGGTGCCGGCCGCTTCAGCGCAGCTCGCGAAGAATGAATCGGCAATGCTCGGCACCAGCAGCCCTATGGTCTTGGTGCGGCCACCTTTCAGCACGCGTGCGGCATGGTTGGGCAGGTAGCCCAGCAGGCGGATGGCAGCCTGCACCCGTTTGTGCGTGGCCGGGCTTACATGCGTGCCGCCGTTCAGTGCCCGCGAGGCCGTGGCCACGCCGACCCCTGCTGCACGAGCTACATCGGCCAGTGTCGGTTGAGAACTCTTTTTGGTCATGAGTGGGTCGTGGCGGCAGGCAATCGCCCGCTTCGGCCCGCGTTCCGCCGCATCCCGAGAATACATGGGAAAAGGCTTGGACCCCTGTGCGCGGCTTGAAGACGTCCTATTTCGCTGCACTCGTCCAGGGCTCTTCCTCGTGCCGCTCCACGGCAAAGTGGCTTGGCTGACGCGGAAACCCTTTACAGCCGCCGCCGCAAGCGGCTATGTATAAGGGGTCCCCTGGAAACGTTCCCGGAACGTCTCCGGACACAGTCCCGGAGCCGTCGGTTGCGGAACCAAAAACGGCGCAAACATCGATCGCAAGCGGTTCACTCGCTTGGGGCCACAAGGAAGTCGAAAGGAAACAGCATTGAGTTTTCAGCGGCGCGAACAGCAGAAGCGGTCAAGGCAGCAGGGAAGCAGTCCTCGAAACACCCACGGCGACGAACAGCGAGGCTGCCGGCTTCTAAGCGGAAAGGCCGCCACCATCGCCGCCGTGCTGTCGGCCTGCACCGTTGCCCCGACAGCCGCCCCGGCCCAACAAAGGCATGTGCCTGCAAGCGTGCAGCAGTTGCTCGACAAGCTGCCGGCCCCAACCCGCGCAACACTGGAACGTTTAAGCACTCTTAACCACCTGGACGCGAATAACTGGCGCTTCCATGCCGGCGACCTCCCGCATGGCGAAGCCCTGACGCTTGACGATGCAAGCTGGTCCATGGTCGAGCCGGGGACCGAAGCGCCCAAGGAAGCCGCCTGGTATCGCCGCACCATCGAGATTCCCAAGACGATCGCCGGTTACGATCCCACGGGGGCCCGCATCTCCTTTCGTTTTGCGGCCTCGGCCGACGATGACGTGACGCAGATCGTCTACCTGGATGGCCGGCGAGTCGCGCTCGGGGCTGACCTCGAACCTGTCGTGCTGACCGAAGATGCCCGGCCCGGCCAGCGGTTCCAGGTCGCCGTCAAGCTGCTTGCCACCGCGGGCCCCAAGCGCTTTCGCGGTGCCATGCTCAAGATCGAGTATCCGGAGAACCGCCCCAATCCCGGTGATTTTCGCGACGAGGTTCTTTCCGTCGAGGCCTTGATCCCGTCGCTTTCCAAGAACGTCCCCGCAGACCAGGCCATCCTTGAAAAGGCAGTGGGGACGGTGGACATCCACGCGCTGGACGCGCCCGGCGCGGGCAGGGAGGGGCGCTTCGATGCTTCGCTTCGCGCTGCCCAGGACCAGCTGGCCACGCTCAAGCCCATGCTCAGCGGAGTGGCTTTTCACGAAACCGGTAACTCCCACATCGACGCCGCCTGGCTTTGGCCCGAAAGCGAAACCATCGACGTGGTGCGCCGTACCTATGGCACCGCCGCGCAGCTGCTCAATGAATACCCCATGGCGACTTTTACGCAATCGGCGGCCCAGTATAACGAGTGGCTGGCCGACAAGTATCCCGACCTGAACGACCAGATCAAGCGCGATATCGCCGCGGGCCGCTGGGAGCTGGTGGGCGGCATGTGGGTCGAGCCCGACCTGAACCTGCCGGACGGCGAATCGCTCGCGCGCTCCATCCTGCTGGGCAAGCGCTATTACCAGAAGGAGTACGGGGTCGACGTCCACATTGGCTGGAACCCGGATTCGTTCGGCTACAACTGGCAGCTGCCGCAGATCTATCGCAAGTCCGGCATCGACACGTTTGTCACCCAAAAGATGTCATGGAATGACATCAACCAGCTGCCGTTCAAGCTGTTCTGGTGGCAGTCACCCGACGGCAGCAAGGTGCTGACCTACTTCCCGCACGATTACGGAAACCAAAGCCTGAATCCCGTGCGGCTGTCGATTGACCTGGCGGATGCCCGCAAAAAGGCGCCGGGTCTGCCCGAGATCATGGACCTGTTCGGCGTGAGCGATCACGGCGGCGGCCCCACCCGCGCCATGCTCGATGAAGGCATGCACTGGGCCGCGCCCGATAAGGTGATTCCCGCCATGAAGTTCGGCACGGCCGAAAGCTTCTTCAAAAACGTAGCGCCAAAGGTGGTCGCGGATGCGAAAACCTGGAACTACAATTCGCTCGCTGCCGGCTACACCTACCCCCTCGCTGCGCCGGATGGTCAGATCAGCGTGCCGACCTGGAATGACGAGCTTTATCTTGAGTACCACCGCGGCGTTTACACCACGCAGGCGAAGCACAAACAAAGCATGCGCGACAGCGAGCGCGAAACGCTGGACGCGGAAAAGTACGCGTCCCTTGCCTGGCTCGACGGCCGCCAGTACCCCAACCCGGAGCTGACGGATGCCTGGAAAAAGATCGCGTTCAACGACTTTCACGACCTGGCCGCCGGCTCCGGCATCGCGGTGATCTACCGCGACGCGCAAAAGGATTTCGACACGGTTCGGCTTGAAACCGGCGAAATCTCCGAAAGCTCTCTCCAGACGCTGGCCGCGCACATCGACACCGCAAAAGGCCCGGGCGTGCCGGTGCTGGTGTGGAACGCCCTGGCCTGGGCCCGCTCCGGCCCGGTCACGCTGGAGGTGCAGCTGCCGGAAATTTCCAGAGATGCTTCCGGTGAGGTTTCTGTGGTGGATGAAAAGGGAACTGTGTTGCCATCGCAGGTGCTCGCCACCGACCCCGCCACGCACAGCATGAAGCTGTTGGTGCGAGCCGCAGACGTGCCTCCGCTCGGCTATGCGCTGCTCCGCGTGGTGCCGGGTAAGAAGACTTTCCCGAGCGACCTGAAGACCGAAGGGCTTACGCTTGAAAACGCCCGGGTGCGGGTTGTGGTCGACAAGCAGACCGGCTGCATCACCAGCCTGTTCGACAAGCAGGCCCAGTTTGAAACGCTGGCCAGCGGTGCCTGCGGCAACGAGCTGCAGGCCTTTGTTGACAAGCCGAAGGACTTCGACGCCTGGAACATCGACCCCGGTACCTACGATGTGCCACCGACACGGATCAGCAACGTCGACTCCGTCGAGCTCGTGGAGCATACGCCCCTGCGCGGCGCCATCCAGATCAAGCGCAAATGGCAAAGCTCGACCTTTACGCAGGAGATCGCGCTTGAGGCCGGCGCCGACCACGTCGTGGTCACAACGGATGTGGACTGGCGCGAACGTCACACGCTTCTGAAAGCCGCGTTCCCACTTGCGGCCACCAGCAAAAACGCGACCTACGAGATTCCGTACGGCTCGATCGAACGGCCCACTACGCGCGACAACTCCTATGAGAAAGCGCGCTTCGAGGTGCCGGCGCTTCGCTGGGCTGACGAGGGCGACGGCCGGCATGGCTTCAGCCTGCTGAATAACTCAAAGTACGGCTACGATGCGGTCGGCAACCTGCTGCGCCTGACGCTGCTTCGCTCGCCCACCAGCCCCGACGCCGAGGCCGACCAGGGCGCGCAGCACTTTGCCTACGCGCTGTATCCGCACGCGGGCGACTGGAAGACCGCCGGCACGGTGCAGCACGGCTACGAGTTCAACGTGCCGCTCACCGCCATGCCCGTCATGCCCCATACGGGTATGCTTCCGTCTCATCACAGCTTCGCGTCGATTTCCGCGCCCAATGTCATCCTGACCGCGATGAAAAAAGCCGAGGATACGGACGCGCTGGTCCTGCACATGTACGAATACGCCGGGCAGTCCGGCGATATCAAGATCACGCTGCCGCCCGGCGCGACCGAGGCCCACATCAGCAACCTGATGGAAACGGAACACGGCCCATCCGTGCCGGTTGCCGGCGATGTAGCCACGGTCCCCATTCACCCGTACGAGATCCTGACGCTGGAGGTTGGCTACCGCCACTGAGGCCGGGTGCCACCGCAACAAAAAGCCCGCTCTTCTCAGCAAGAGCGGGCTTTGGCAGGGTCGGGCAGCAGCTACAGCCGGGCCGGGTTGGTCCCTTCCGTTTCCACGCCAAGCTCCGCAAAGGCAGCCTGTGCCCGGTCTTTGTCGAACAGGCCTTGCCGCGCCAGCTTTGAAAGCGTGGCCGCAACGATTGAAGCGGCGTTGACCTCAAAGTGACGCCGCAAATGTTCGCGATTTTCGGACCGCCCGAAACCGTCGGTGCCCAGTGTCACCAGCCGCGAGCCGAGCCACGGGGCCAGCTGGTCGGGCAGTGTTTTCATGTAGTCGCTCGCCGCGATCACCGGCCCCTTCGCGTCGCCCAGCGCGGTTAGCAGGTAAGGCTGCTTTTCAGCCTCGGACGGGTGCAAACGGTTCCAGCGTTCGGCTTCCAGGGCATCGCGGCGCAGCTCGTTCCAGCTCGTCACGCTCCACACATCCGCGGCAACGCCGTACTGTTCGCCCAGGATCTCCTGAGCGCGCAGCGCCTCGTTGACGATCGGCCCCGAGGCCAGCAACTGCGCCGCTGGAAGAGTCTTGCCCTTCTTCTTGTCCGAAATCTTTTCCGGCGCAGCCGCAGCGGAAGCCGGTCGCAATCGGTACAGTCCGCGCACGATCCCCTCGCGTACGCCCTCGGGCATCGCCGGCATCGAGTAGTCTTCGTTATACATGGTGATATAGAAGAAGCAGTCTTCGCGCTCCCCGTACATGCGGCGCATACCGTCCTGCACAATCACCGCGAGCTCGTACACGTAAGCCGGGTCGTAGCTCACGCAGGTGGGCACGGTCGAGGCCAGCAGGTGCGAGTGCCCGTCCTGGTGCTGCAAACCCTCTCCCAGCATGGTTGTGCGGCCGGCCGTGCCACCCCTCAGAAATCCCTTGCCGCGCGAGTCCGCAAACGCCCAGACCATGTCGCCGACACGCTGAAACCCAAACATCGAGTAGTACATGTAGAAGGGAATCGACGGCAGCCCGTAGTTGGAATAAGCGGTGCCCGCGGCCGTGAACGACGCCATCGAGCCGGCCTCCGTGATGCCTTCTTCAAGAATCTGCCCGTCCTGCTCTTCGCGGTAGTACAGCATCACGTCCGCATCGTGCGGTTTGTACTTTTGCCCTTCGCTGGCATAGATGCCCACCTGCCGCACCGCCGACTCCAGGCCGAACGTCCGGCCCTCGTCCGGCACAATCGGTACGATCAGCTTGCCGATGGCAGGGTCTTTCATCAGCGAGCGCAGCATGGACACAAAGCCCATCGTGGTCGACACTTCGCGGCCCTTGGAGCCACCGGTCCACTCGCCGAAGAACTCGATGGACGGTGTTTTGAACTCGAACGGTTTGACGGTGCGGGCCGGCAGGTAGCCGCCCAGCGCCTGTCGCCGCGCCTGCATGTACGCGATCTCCGGCGCGTCCGCGGCGGGCTTCCAGGGCTTGGCATCCCGTGCCTGCTCCTCGCTCAGCGGCAGGTCAAACTGTTTCGCGAACGCGGTCAGCGCGTCGTCGGTCAGCTTCTTTTCCTGGTGCGAAGCATTGCGCGCCTGTGTTCCCGCAAAGCCATAACCCTTCACCGTTTTCGCAAGAATCACCGTGGGGCCGCCCGTGTGCTCCGTCGCTCGCTTATAGGCGTTAAACACCTTTGCGGGGTCGTGGCCACCACGATGCAGCGCCGCCAGCTGCTCGTCCGTATAGTCGGCCACCAGCTCCACCAGCTCCGGATACTTGCCGAAGAACTCCTTGCGCAGGTACGCGCCGCCCTTGGCCTTGAACGCCTGGAAGTCGCCGTCCACGCACTCCTTCATTCGCTGCAACAGCAGGCCGGTGTGGTCGCGCTCAAACAGTTTGTCCCAGTCCGAGCCCCACACCACCTTGATCACGTTCCAGTTCGCGCCGCGAAACACCCCTTCAAGCTCATCGATCACGCGCATGTTGCCGCGTACCGGCCCGTCCAGCCGCTGGAGATTGCAGTTGATAACAAAGATCAGGTTGTCGAGCTTTTCACGCGAAGCCATGGTGATCGCGCCCAGCGTGTCTACCTCGTCCGTTTCTCCATCGCCCACAAACGCCCACACCTTGCGCGGCGTCTTCGCAATCAGCGAACGGTTTTCAAGGTAGCGCATAAAGCGGGCCTGGTAGATCGCGTTCAGCGGCCCAATGCCCATCGAAACCGTCGGGAACTGCCAAAATTCGGGCATCAGCCATGGGTGCGGGTAGCTCGACAGCCCCGGTTGGCCGCGCAGCTCATGCCGGAAGTGCAGCAAGCGCTCCTCGTCGAAGCGGCCTTCAAGAAACGCGCGCGCATACACGCCCGGCGAAGCATGCCCCTGGAAGTAGATGAAGTCGCCCGGCTGCTCGCCGTAGGTGGCATGGAAAAAGTGGTTGAACCCCACCTCCAGCAGCGTTGCCAGCGACGAGTAGGTGGCGATGTGTCCGCCGATGCCCGCGTCCTTCTTATTCTGCCCGTGCACCATGGCCATCGCGTTCCAGCGGATCAGCGATTCGACCTTGCGTTCCAGCTCGCGGTCGCCGGGGTAGGGCACTTCCTCGTGCTTCGGAATCGTGTTGCGGTACTCCGTCACCAGCTCGCCCGGCGTCGCGATGCCGGCCTCACCGGCGCGTTTGCGTAGTGCATCCATCAGCGCGGCCCCGTGCTCCGCCCCTTCAGCGACGATCACCTCGTCAAAGGCTTCAATCCACTCCGCGATCTCGCTTTGCAGCTCCGCTTCGGCGGGCACGGCTACTTTGGTGGCCATCGGTGGACTCCTTGCGCATCCGGCGCGTGTTCTACAGCATTCAAGTCTACGAGCTAGCGGGCGGTGTGCGCCTTTGCGGGCGCCCCTTTCGGGCTTGATGTCGCGGACACCGCCTGGTCCAGGTAAGAAAACAGCAGCTGCGGGTCTCCGACCCTCACCAGCGCGTAGCCGGGATCGTGCGAATGCGTGGTGACCACCCAGATCGTCGGGGTTTGGTTGACGCCCAATTGCCGCCCCAGGTCGCGATCCGCCTTGACCTGCTCGGCCAGCTTCCCTTGCGGGTCCACCACAAACGGCATCTGCACCCCATGCTGCTGGGCAAAGGCCTGTGTTGCCTGGTTCAGGTCGTCCGGCGTGCTGATCGCCCGTTGCTGCGCAAAAATCGCGTCGCGATAGTCGTCGCCCAGCTTTGGCGACCTTTCATCGAACCAGCGGGCGTTGATCGCCGCCTGCATGCTCCAGTTGTGCTGCGGCAGGGGAAAGTCATGCCGCATCCAGGGCACGTGATACTTGGCCTTGGCCGACATCAGGGTCGGGTTCGCGGCCGCGCAGGCCGGGCACTCCAGGTCTGAAAACTCCACGATAGCGACGTTTGCGCCGGCCGGCGGCTTCAGCGCCGGCGACTCCAGCATGGCCGCCGGCACCTGTGGTGCCTGCGAAAACTGCGCCCGCGCCGTGTTGCCGGCACCGGCCATCAGGGCAGCCGCTCCCAACCAGGAAACCGCGACCCTACCTATCTTCACCATGTCAACCACTCCTTCAATCGCCCACTTGCCGGCCGCAAACAGCGCCGGAAGGGCGTGAGCTGTAAACTCACCAAAGGCCCGGCGCAGCTGCCCGGGGGAGAAAACCACGTCCCATGCGCATCCTGCTGGCACTGCTTGCTGCCCTTGGCATCATCGTATCTTCGCTCGCGCTGCGGGTCCACTACTCCACCGATGTGCAGCCCTGCGACATCAATGCCCGCTGGGACTGCGGCATTGTCAACCACAGCCGCTTCGCGGTGATCCACGGCATTCCGGTGGCCGCGGTCGGGATCGCCGGCTACGCGCTGCTGCTCCTGCTCGCCCTGCTTGGCCGCCGCAAGCTGCTGCTGGTCAGCTCCACGGCCGCTCTCTGCTATGCGCTTTACCTCACCCACATTGAGCGCGACCTGCTGCAGGTTTGGTGCTTGTACTGCGTTTGCTCGCAGGCCATCATCGCCCTGCTCGCACTGCTCGCTGCCGGCTGGGTCGCCTTGGGGCGGCGGTCCCGGCGCGGGCTCGAGCACAACCGCGCTACAGCTTGAAAAGCTCCCGCAGCCTGCGCGTCTGGGTCCGGCTCACCGGGATCTCCGAGCCCTTTTTGTCGCTCATCCGGAGTTGGTAGCTGCTTTTAAACCACGGCACTACTTCGCGGATATGGTTCAGGTTCACCACGAAACCACGGTGCGCCCGCCAAAACAGTCGCGGATCCAGCAGCTCCAGCAGTTCTTCCAGCGTCCGGCACTTGGACTGCCCCTCCATGTGGGTCGTCGTCACCGTGATCGTGCCGTCATCGACCGCCGCGAAGCAAATGTCTTTTTGATCCACCAGCAACAGCCGCGAGCCGCTTTGCAGCACGATCTTGTTCGCTGCCAGGGGCTTGCCGGCACCCGTCTGCTCCATCAGGCGCAGCAATTGGTGAATCTGCGCATCCGCCCCGTTCAGCGGGGTTGCGGCGGAGCTGCCGGCCCGCTCGCGGACCCGTGTGCGTGCCCGCTCCAGTGCCTGCAGCACCCGCGCCTTGTCGAACGGCTTCAGGAGGTAGTCGAGCGCGTGGACATCAAAGGCACGCACCGCGTACTGGTCAAAGGCGGTCGCGAAGACAATCTCCGGCAAAGGCGCGTCGCCGCTTTCCAGCAGCTTGCGCAGCACGGAGAACCCGTCCAGCCCGGGCATCTGCACATCCAGAAACACCACATCCGGCCGGTGCCGCCGGATCAGGTCCACCGCCTCGATCCCGTTGCTGCCCAGCGCGAGCACCTCGGTGTCCTCGTCCGATTCCAGCAAAAACTCCAGCTCTTCGCGGGCCAGCTGCTCGTCGTCGATGATGATGGCGGTCAGTCCCATGGCGTACCCTTCCCGCATTCTAGCGCCGTTTCAGCAGCGACCCTCGTCCGCGCAATACCGGTTCGCCGCCGGCAGAAACTGCGTCCAGTCCTCGGCGATGCCGCGCTGCGCGGTGGCTAGTGGCATGCGCCCGGCGCGCACCTGCTCGGCAAGGTAGCTTTCCACCCGGTCCTTGATCTTGAAATCGCGGTTATCGAGCACCGCCCCGTCGGGCCCGCATTCCGGCCATATATTGCCCAGCCCGTCGGCCCCGCCCAGCTCCAGCGGCACCAGGTGGTCCAGTTCGCACACCTGCTGCTCGCCCGAGTTGCCCTTTGCCTTCCGGAAGCCGTACCAGCCGTAGGCCACGTGCTTTTGCGCCTCGCTTGACTGGCAGTTACGCAGGCAGCGCGTGCGCCAGGCCGGGCTGCGAAGCACCTCCTCGGTCACCGAAGGGTTCACCCCGCCCGGGGTGCACCCGGGGTCGGGTACCAGGTAGCCGTGGCTGGTGCCGGTGTGGCAACCGGCCATTTCGGGCTCCTGCCACGCGGCAAAGTACTGGGACTCACAACCGAGGCCGAGTGCTTCGCATGCGGCGTCGGGCTCGCGGTTCTCACGGTACTCGCGCGGGCGTCGCCTGTCAGAGTCACTGTCGCGATACGGTGAGTAGGAACGGTCGGGATTTGACCCGCGCCGGTCTGCCCGACCCGCTTGTTCCACTCGTCCTGGAGGGGAAGGCTGCGCACGCCAAAGCAGGAATAGCACCAGCAGGAGCAGTCCCAGCACCAGGAGGGCCGGAAAAGGGGAAGATTGTTTCGGCATCTTGACTGCTGGGTCTTCCCGTCATTCTTCGTGAAGGATGATTGCCGCGCGAGCTAGAACGGAATATCGTCGTCGGTGATCTCGGCGTGGGCGTAGTCGTCCTGGGGTGCAGAGGACCGCTGGTCGAACGATGCCGTGTTGGAGCTGGGCGAAGCGTTACTTCGGCTGTAACTGCCCCCTGTGTCGCCCGCGCCATCACCCCGGCCGCCCAGCAACACTAGTTCGTTCACGATGACCTCTGTCCGGTAAACCTTTTTGCCCGTTTCTTTGTCGTCCCAGGAGCTGGTGGACAGGCGGCCTTCGATGTAAACCGGTTTGCCCTTCTTCACGTAATCGCGCACTACCTCCGCGGTACGCCCGAACGCGACTACATTATGCCATTCGGTTTTATCTTGCCACTGGTCAGAGGTTTTGTCCTTGATGCGGTCTGTGGTCGCTATGCCGAACTTTGCAATCGCTTGACCGCCGGTAGAAAACTTCACTTCAGGATCCTTGCCGACGTTGCCCAGCAGCGTCACCTTGTTTACCGTTTTTGCCATAATCGAACCTCCAACTGAGCTCCTGCGCCAGAATAGCAGCCGCAGGCCGAGGAAAACCGGGCATCAATCGCCTGTAACATTACCCACGCGCAAGCATGGGGATCGGCTCAGTAGCTCGGTCCAACCGCCGCATGCAGCATCAGGTACACAATCACACCCGTGACCGACACGTAGAGCCACAGCGGAAACGTCCAGCGCGCGAGCTTCTTGTGCTGCCGAAACCGTCCGGACAGCGACAGGAAAAACGTGATCAGCACAATGGGCAGCGCCACCACGGAAAGCAGAACATGGCTGGCCAGCAAAGTGAGATAGGCGGCGCGCAGGCTGTTGTGCGCCGGGTAAAGTGTGTCGCCGTGGATCGCGTGGTTGGCGATGTAGGAGACGAGGAAGATCAACGAAAACACAAACGCCGTCATCATCGCCGCGCGATGTTTCGCGATCTCGCGCCGCCGGATAAACACAAACCCGGCAGTGAGCGAGACCGCACTCAGGCCGTTCAGGACGGCATTCAATGCCGGCAAAAAGCGCAGCCGGCCACGAAACTCCGCCGGGGCATGGTGCACGTACAGCAGCCATAGTAGGAAGGCGGTTGCAAGCGCGCTCACGGCGAGAATCGCAAGAACGCCGACGGTGGCCGGGCGGTTGTCAGCAGGGGAAGGCAGCGAGGGCAGCGTAGCTTCGTTCATAGAAACTCCTTCTAAGCGGCCGGCCGCTGAGAGCGCCGGTTGACCGCGGCCGCGGAGGCCGCGAAGCAAAGCGCACAAAAGCCCAGGGTCACCAGCAGGTTGATAGCGAATGGCGCATCGGTAGGTTGCGCCGGGAATAGAAGATTGCGCAGCGCGTCCACCCCGTACGTCAGCGGGTTCAGCCGCATCAACAGGTGCAGCCACGGCGACGCTCCCTGCGCCGGGAACAGCGAACCCGACAGCATCCACAAGGGGATCAGGATCAGGTTCACAATCGCGTGAAAGGCCTGCGACGAGTCCATGGGCCAGGCGATCGTAAAGCCGAGAGCCGTCAGTTCAAAGGCTAGCAGGGCAATGACGACCATGCCCATCAGCACCGCGCCCAGCCCCGCGTGGACACCCACAAACGGCGCAAACAGCAGAAACACAAAGCCCTGCAACGCGGCCAGCGTCGCCCCGCCCAGCACCTTGCCCAGCACGATCGCCGAGCGCGACACCGGGGCAGCCAGCACGGAAAGCAGGAACCCCTCGTTGCGGTCCTGGATCAGCGACATCATGGAAAAGATGGAGGTAAACAACACGATCATCGCAACCGAGCCGGGGAAAAAATATCCCAGGTAGTGGCCGCTGCCGCCGCCCGCTGCGTGAAAGGAGTTCGCGAAGCCTGAGCCCAGCACCAGCCAAAACAGCAGGGGTGAGGCGATCACGCCGACAACGCGGGCCTTTTGCCGGTAGAAGCGCACGATTTCGCGCCGCCACAGCGAGTAGGCGGCGACTGCCGTGGAGGGTCGCGCGGCCGTGGAGCGCGTAGCGGGAAGTGCGGGGGCGTGCGTCAGGGTGGTTGCCATAATGTTTGTTTGTTCCTGGAAAACTGAAAAACCTGAAAAACTTAAAGCGGTTCCTTGAAGCCTTCGGAGGCCTCGGTTTCGCGGGTGCGGGCGTCCGGCTCTGCTTCGGCACCGGTTTCCTGCCAAAAGCGATGCCCGGTGCGCTGGATAAACACATCCTCCAGCGAAGGCTTTTGCACCCGGATGCCTTCGATGATGCCGGGAAAAGCTTCAACCGCGGCGGTGACGAAACGGTGTCCCTGCGCATGCTCCAGCCGCACACTCGCACCCAGCACTGTTGGCTCGAGATGGTCCGCGGGGAAGCGCGCTCGCAGCTCGCGGGCCAACTCGCCGGACTCCGCCGGGCCCCGCGTATCAAGCGTCACAATGTCGCCGCCGATGCCCGATCGCAACGCTTCGGGCGAGCCCAGCGCGACCAGCTGGCCCGCGTTCAAGATCGCCAGGCGATCGCAGTGCTCGGCTTCTTCCATCAGGTGCGTCGTCACCAAGACTGAAACATGATCCTCGTCGCGCAGGGTTCGCAGGTACTGCCACAGATCGCGGCGCGCGCCAGGGTCCAGCCCCGTCGAAGGCTCATCCAGCAGCAACACGGAAGGCGAATGGATCAATCCCTTGGCCAGTTCCACCCGCCGCTGCATGCCGCCTGAAAGTGTTTCTACAAAGTCCTTCGCCCGGTCGCGCAACAGCACCCGGCCCAGCACCTCGTCAATGCGCCGCGCCAGCACCTTGCCGCGGAGCCCATACAGGTGGCCCTGGTGCATCAGGTTTTCTTCGACCGTCAGCTTCAGGTCGACCGAGCGTGCCTGGAACACGATGCCGATGCGCGAGCGTACCTCGCGCGCCTCCTTCGCCACGTCATATCCGGCGATGCGCGCCTGGCCGCCTGACGGCAGCATCAGCGTCGACAAGATGCGAAACAGCGTTGTTTTGCCGCTGCCGTTTGGCCCCAGCAGCCCAAAGATTTCGCGCGACTGTACGGCAAAGCTGACCGCATCCAGCGCCCGCCGGCTCCCATAGTGATGCGTCAGCGCGAGCAGCTCGATAGGGCTTGCAGGGGTGCCGGCCACACGTGAGTCTCCGGCCGGTATGGGTGCAGCAACAGCAGCAGACATAAAACTCCTTGGTGGGCCCTTTTATCGCCCGGTGGCGTCCAGCATCAGTGCGAGCAGCACAAGCGGCAGGTGCAGCACGCTGATGCGCAGCAGGTCGCGCGCGTACCCCCTGCTTTCTGCCGCGGAATGCGCCCGGGTAATGCGCCGGAAACGCAGCGTGTAGCCCAAGTACACAAGCGAAAGTGCGCCCGCGGCCAATCCGTAAGGCCAGCCCGCCAGGCGCAGAAACACCGGGGCAATGCTGACCGGAACCATCAAAAGCGCATAAAACGTTGCCTGCCGCACGGTGGAAGCCCCATCCGGCTCCACGGCCGGAAGCATCCGGATGGAAGCGCGGCGATAGTCTTCGCGGTACAGCCAGGCAATCGCCATGAAATGAGGAAACTGCCAGACAAACAACAATGCAAAAAGCGCCACAGCCGGCCACTCGATGCGTCCGCGAGCCGCAACCCAGCCCAGAAGCGGCGGCATGGCACCTGGAAACGCGCCCAGAAAGGTAGCCAGCGTTGTAACCCGCTTCAAGGGCGTGTAAATCAGGACGTATCCGGCTGCTGTCGAAAGGGTGAGCACTGCGGTCAGCCCATTGGCCTCGCGAAACAGCAGGGCAGCTCCGGCGGCTGCCACCCCGAGCGCAACGGAGATGCCGTGGACCCGGCCGATCCGCCCGGCAGCCATCGGCCGCCGCGCAGTGCGCTTCATCAGCGCATCCGTCCGCGCTTCCCACGCCTCGTTCAGTGCGGCAGCCCCGGCGCTCACCAGCGCAATGCCCAGCAGGACCCCCATCAATGCCGGCTGCATGCTGCTGCGCCCGGCCCGCAACGAGCCCAGGTAAAAGCCTGCCCAGGCGGTCAGCACAATCATCGCGGTCACACGGACCTTGAACAGCTCCGTGTAATCCGTGATTGTCCCCCCGAGCCTTGCTCGACGAGACGAACTTGCCTGCAATTGTTCGGCGGGCGCTCCCAGCATCGGATCGACGGCGAGCGGAACCCGCTTGCGTGCGGCCGCCGGAATCATGCCCGCACCGGGGGATCGAGCCGCCGCCGAGCACGTCTGGCAAACGCGAAAATAGGCAGCTGCTCCACCGGTTTATGGTAGCAGGGCAGGGACAGCGCGCCGGGGGGAGAGCGGCAGCTTATGTTGGCGTGATTATGGCTGGCCTGCCGCTTGGGAAGTGACGGCTTCGGCAATGCGCCGGGCCAACGTTGCCGGGTCCTGCCCGGCGGTTGGAAGCGTCAGCGTCGCCGTTTCACGGTAGAACGCGAGACGGCTTTCAAAGCGCCGGCCCAGGGCATCAGGGTCTCTCAGCACGGGCCGTTCCGCGGCGCCGGGCTCGGCCTGGCAGCGCTCGATCGATACAGATAATGGTGCTTC
>CAXTYP010000007.1:0-24205 GCA_964248435.1 uncultured Acidobacteriaceae bacterium
GGACGCCAAACAGTCGAGTGCGGGCCTCCCCCCCGATCTCCAGAACGGCGAGGGCTTGGAAGAAAGCGATATCTTTTCGCGTGTGACGCCTTCGCACAAGCTCGAAATCGTGCAGGCTTTGCAGCGAAGGGGACACGTGGTTGCCATGACCGGCGACGGCATCAACGATGGCCCCGCCCTCAAGGCTGCCGACATCGGCATCGCCCTGGGCGAGGGCAGCACGGAAACCGCGCGGGAGTCCGCCGACCTGATTCTGCGCACGGACGATCTGCGCGGATTGCTTGTGGCTTTGCGCGAGGGCCGCACCGTGCACCGCAACATCCGGCAGGCGGTGCGCTTTATCCTTGCCACCAACCTCAGCGAGGTGCTCACCGTGCTGGGTGCTGTTGCTCTCGGCCTTGGGCAGCCCATCAACTCGCGCCAGCTGCTCTGGCTGAACCTGGTGACCGATATCTTTCCGGTGCTCGCGCTCGCTGTCGAGCCACCCGACCCTGGGGTGCTGGACGGCCCTCCGCCGCCGGCAAACGAGCCCATCCTTGCACGCGCGGAACTGCCCCTTCTTGTCGCAGAGTCAGCTTCGATCGCAGGCTCCGTGGGTGTCAGCTTTGCGTACGCCCTGCGCCGCTATGGAGCGGGCGCCCAGGCCTCCACCCTTACGTTTCTTACCCTGTCCACAGCCCAACTCATGCATACGCTCGCAGAGCGCCCGACTCATCACGGAAGCGCGGAGTCGCTGCTGAAGCGAAACAACTATGTGCTGCCGGCGGTCGTCGGCAGCTTCGCGCTGCAGGCACTGACGATGTTCACGCCCCTGCGATCACTCCTGGGGCTCACACCTCTGACCCTCATCGACTTCGGCGTATGCCTGGGTTCGGTTGCGCTTAGCTCAGTCGCGACCTTTCTCCTGCGCTACTTTTCACGGCAGGTTTATCCACTGGCCCCACCGCGGGTGGCGGCAAACAGCAGGCTCGAACTCCCATCCCCGGAATCCGTCGGCTTTGAAAGTGATATGCGCAGCCTGGCCTCGGTACCTGCGTAACCTTTACGGGGGAAAGTGCGCTGAAATTGACCTCGCATTCACCCCACTGCGTGCACATGCTGGTGTGATGTCGGTGGAGAGGCCGCTTCCCATGGACCAGACCGCTTGTCACACGACTCAAGTGCACTCCAGCCCAGGCCGCCTGCGCGTTCGCAACGCCCGCTGGAAACACAATGTTGTATGTCTCGAGCGCGCGGAGGCGCTCGCTTCTTCCCTGGAAGGCGTGAGATCGGTTCGTTCCAACGCGCTTACGGGGAGCCTTCTGATCCACTTCAATCCGCAAAGCAGCAGCTCGGAAACGCTCCTAAGGGCTGCTCTGCGTGCCGATGCGCCGCCCAAGACCGTTATCGTGCGAGCGGCTGCCGCTTCCCCCGGCCAAACCCTGGTTTCCCGCACCGCCCGCCGCGCAAGCCGTGCAGCCCTGGCTTATGCCGCGGAAGTGCTCGTGGAACGGGCGGTTGAGGTCATGATCGCCGCCCTTCTTTGACGAGCCGGCACGCGTGGGCTACGACTGCCGAACCGCGCGTGCCCTGGCTGGCGCGGGCTTTGCCGGGGATTTCACCATCGCATCCACCGCCGGCGACTGTCGCTCAACGAACCGCTCCTGCCCGGGCGGCAATGCCTGCTGCTTGTTTGGCTGGTGCAGCGAGTTGAAGGATTGCAGGGAAAACAAAACCAGCGGCACCCAAAGAGGCGAGGTCTCAACCCCCGCAAAAACCAGGGCCGAAACGCCGACAGCCGCGGGCAGCAGCACCCGCAAATCCACCCATCCTCCCGTGCTGTTCTTGGCCGCACGATTCAGGTGCTCGGTGGCCTGAAGAATCAGCTTGCCCGCCTTGGAATGGTCAGCCAGGTAGGCAGCATCTTTCTCGACCGCGGTGAGCCTGGTTGCGCCCCTGGCCGGGTCGTCGCCACCGGTCAGCGCGAAAAGTCCTGCATTTTCCACCAGGTCCGTGGTGCGCTCCAGAAACTTCGGGTCGTCGGGCCGGTGGTGGACGATCACGCTTCCCGTTGCGGGATGCACCTCCACGCGGGTCACATTCGGCATGCCGCGCAACGCCGTAGCGATGTGCGGCAGATTTGTCCGGTCGGCGGAGTTGAACCGAAGCCGGACGCGTCCACGGGATCTGTGGGCAACATGGCCGTGGGCGAGGGAGGAGGCTGCTCCTCGCTTCACGGCCAGTCCAATTGCGGAGTGGGGGCGAACGTCTGCCATCCGCGCTTACGCCTCGGCCTGTATGCCGACCGGCGGAAGGGGTTCCGTGACGGAGTTTGCAGCAACCTTGCCCGCGGCGGGGGTCACGGCAGCACCTTGTGTTTGCGGCTCCGACTCCATGGCGGAAGCACGCACCTCCGCAACCATGTCGCTCACCTGCTCGCCTGCTTCCGCCATCCACTCCCGTGTTTTTCGGCCGGCTGCATAGCCGTTCTTGATCGCCGAATGGACAAAAGGCCGCACACCGCGCCCGATCTTTGGCACCAGCCCAGGCGCCACCATCGCGGCCACACCCAGCAGCAAGCCGGGAACCCACTCTACCTCGATCAGTGCCGCACCCAGGCCCACCACTGCAGCCGTTGCAAGGCCGGTCGTTAATCCGCTTCTGCCAGCGGCGGTCTTTTCGGAGCCAATCGCCAGCGGCTGGCTTTCCGGGTTAGCTGGTGCTTGCGATGCTGTTGCTTCCATCATGTCCTCTTCCCTCGATTACAGTCCTGTGAACATTCTGATGCCGGATCTACGATTTTTCGGCAAAAACTTGTGGCAGCCGGCGCCAGCAACCATTTTGCAATCTTCCGCAACGGCAGCGTGCGACTTCACGCGAAGCGAGGAACGCGCGCCAGTCCGTGCCGCCATTGTCGCAGCTTCGGGAGGCCTGTCGCATGACGGCTGTTTGCGATCAACTCCTTCCGTGCGAGAGGTTGTAGTCGATAACGCTCTGCACTTGCTTGACGTCCAGTTCGTATGACTCGACGATCGCTTCGGCGGTGTACCCGCCTTGGTGAAGCTCAAGGATCGCCTCGGCGAAAAAACGCGAGCCTTTTGAGCACTGGCACAACCGCTGCGCTTGCCGGGTATCTGCTCGACCTCGGAGCAGCCGGACCAGTCGAAGTTTTCGATCGGTCTTTGAGGAACAGGCCAGGCTTTCGGGCCTGCGCGTGGTCGAGCACCGCCTGCACCTGTTCAGGGGTCCGGTCGTAAAACCGCTTTGCCATCGTCTGAAGCTTCAGGCTTGCTGAGAGGCCGGCGTTCTAACCCTTCTCCGGAACCTCCATCGCAGAGGACTACGCCGCCGCTCCGGACACATCGACTACGGCTACACCGTCGAAAGTGCCCAGCATCGCTCCGCAGACCGGCTTATCTTGACTGGGGACAGCAGCCAACTTGCGGGGCACAAGAAGCTCTGCCCAAGCTAAACTCTTATGCTCGCGAGGTTGGAATCTACACGTCGGACAGTTTGACCCCTTGCAACAAGCGCAAGGGGCTGCTACGGGCGTGCAGCTCGCAGAGCAAGATTCTCCATCGATTCAGTGCCCTCAGAAACGCACCTGAGCCGACCGTCTCTCAGGTTCATACCGAAGGAGTTGGCCTCCGACTTTAAGCACTCGTCCGCTCACTGGCCCGTCGTTCACTTGCACTTAGTGCAAGGTTTTCTCGCATCGCTCTGGGACAACGCGGGCGCGGCCTTAGCCGTCCATAGCTGCATGGTGTGTGAACACAAACGATCAGGTTTATGACCCACGCCATGCCAAATGAGCGAGGCACCGATCCGCAACTCTTGTCCGTCTTTCTGAGCCGCTAAAAGCCAAGAACCCACCGATGCTTTTGAGTTCCGTATCGACGGACCACATCCTATTCCGAACGGACTACCCTTACGCTTCGGAAAAAATCTGTGAGACGTTTACAGCAAATCTGAACGGCACGACGGAATTCACGTCGGCGGACTAGGAAATGATTGGCCGCTTAATCTCCTTATGTTCTCCCGACTTCGACATTTTGCTTAAACTTCTCGGGACACCTGCCGCGTGTGAAAGCGGGAAGATTTTGAATCACAAAACAAGGCGTGAATCAGCTGGTGCTCTATGGTATCTTTCGATCCTGCCCGCCCGCCGTGACATGCACCAAGGATAGGGGGTTTGCATGTGCGATCCCTCGTGTGAGAGCTTAAACGGGTTCCTTTCACCTCCGCACCGGGCCCCGTCGTAGGATGTGAGATATACCGATCCCCAAACGAAAGGAGCGTCGAACTTCTTTGTTGAGCTTCAGGTGATGGTCGGTCATCACGCATGACACACCCAGGGCTCAGAGGTAAGCTCTTCCCCGCATCGCTGGTCGCTGTTCTTCCGGCCGATGCCTCCATCCACACGCAGGAACACCTGCGATTGGACGTACAAACAGTGCGACCGGCCCTACAGTCTGCGATGTAGGTTTGCTAACCCGGATCTAGAGGTGCTAGCGTGGTGACCAAGAAGGCAAAAGCAGTTGATCTAAGAATTCGTCCCGAAGATATGCGTATCTTTGCCGCAATCGGAAACGCCCGCACGCTGACGGAAGCGTCGGAAACTCTCAAAATACCGTTGTTCACCGCCAGTCGCGCTCTAAAACGGATTGAAAGTACGACAAAGGTTACGCTGCTGCGTCGGGATGAGACCGGCCTGCATTTGACCGATGCGGGACGGCAGTACATGGAAGCATGTGAAGCCGCCCTGCACGCACACCAGGCCGCGACGGAGGTACTGCTCGCACGCCAGACAGAGCCGGAAGGGGTGCTCAAGGTGGCAACGCCAATAGTCTTTGTTCAAAACGTTCTCTCGCACATCCTTTCCGACTTCCTGGACACTCATCCCAAGATAAGGGTCGAGATGTCCCTGTATTCCGGCTCAAACCACGAGCCCAGTGCGAATCATGACATCTTTATGAAATACGGAATGCCGAAAGAGTCCCGCTACCAGATGAAGGTATTTCCGCCCGTACGACATGCGTTGTTTGCCAGCCCAGGGTATTTGGCCAAGCATGCCAGGCCGACGCACCCGACCGAGGTCGAGAACCATGCGTGCATCGGGTACACCGACACTTACCATCGTGATTGTTGGAAATTCTGGCAAAAGGGCGAGTGTTTTTCCTTCATCCCAAAGTTCCGCCTCAGTGTGTCCGATCCGCGCTCTTTAATCCAGATGGCTATTGATTCCGCCGGCATCGCTTTCTTGCCACTTTGGCTTACAGGGAAACACGTGGAAACAGGTAACCTGGTTCAGGTCCTTACCGACTGGACCATGGAGCCGATCTCCTACTGTGCGTTATACAATGGGCGTCCGCGGGCTGCCTCCAAAGAGGGCGCCTTCTTGAACTTCCTGGGTTCCGTTGTGGGAACATCCAAGGACCCAAGGTGCGCCGGGGGCGATCCGAAGGAGTTGTTCGTTCATGGTGCCCTGGAAAGGGAACGCCAACCGCTCTCTCCAGAAAGACTGGTCGGGCAAGTTCACCAGCCGGTCGGGAAGTACGGCCCTATGTAGGACGGGACCATGCGCCCGTAACTATCTTTACCTGTGCGGGGAGGCCATATTCGCGGACGAGTCGGCGCTTGTGCCGCAAGTTAGATAGACCCAAGCGGAGCAAAGACAGTCCCGCCACTGCTGAAGCCCGCGCTGCGCCTCCGGGCTCAGCGTGTTGGAATCCTTTGGGTATATCCGTTCACTGCACTGGGGTACACCGCTGGGAAGAGTTGTCTTGCGAGGGTGCATGCTGAGCCAGGCCTCCTGCGCTTCGACATCCGCCATAGGCGTGATCGCCACCGAAAACGCAATTGGCACCCATTCGGCGCGAATATCGATAGGGCGTTCATGTGCCAAGCCGTATTTGGTAGCCGAGCTTCTAAGCTGTTGATTTTACGAGTATGGCGGAGAGACAGGGATTCGAACCCTGGGTACCCTTTCGAGTACGCCGCCTTTCCAAGGCGGTACATTCAACCACTCTGCCATCTCTCCGGCCTGCCTAGGACTTTACCATAGCGTCGCCCTGCGCATGACTGCTTCGTAAAGCCTTGGGCCTTTCGGCTTGCCTCTCGCATCTTTAGTTAAACAGGGGCTTTGCCGTCGATGGGCGTTTACGTGCCGTTGATCACGAACAAGCACCCTGACTTTAAAGGTATATCGCCTGTCGCGAACCCATGCGCGGGCAAGGAGAACGCGCGTGCCCCTCAGCCCCGAGCTGCTTGAAAAGATGAACGCCTATTGGCGTGCCGCCAACTACCTGACTGTCGGGCAGATTTACCTGCAGGATAATCCGCTGCTGCGGCGGCCGCTCGTGCCGGCCGACATCAAGCCTCGGCTGCTGGGCCATTGGGGTACAACAACCGGACTCAATTTTATCTACACCCACCTGAACCGGATTATCTGCGAGCACTCGGTCGACATGATCTTCATCATGGGCCCTGGGCACGGCGGTCCTGGCTTTGTGGCGCAGGATTACCTCGACGGCAGCTACACCGAAACCTACCCAAACATTGAGCGGAGTGAAAGCGGGCTCAAGCGGTTGTTTCGGCAGTTCTCATGGCCCTATGGCATCCCGTCGCATGCTGCGCCGGAAACACCGGGGTCCATCCATGAAGGTGGCGAGCTGGGCTACTCGCTGCTGCATGCTTACGGTGCCGCGTTCGATAACCCCGACCTGGTAGTGGCCTGCGTGGTGGGCGACGGGGAGGCGGAAACCGGGCCAGCCGCGACCAGTTGGCACTCGAACAAGTTCCTGAACCCGAAGACCGATGGGGCGGTTCTGCCCATCCTGCACCTGAACGGCTACAAAATAGCGAATCCGACAGTGCTGGCGCGGATTCCCGAGGAAGAGTTGCTGCAGCTTTTCCACGGCTACGGATACGAGCCGATCGTGGTGTCAGGCGATGAGCCAACCGATATGCACCACCAGCTCGCCGATGCCTTGGACAAAGCTTATGGGCGAATTCGCGAGATTCAAACGGCGGCGCGCGAGGGCGGCAGTCCCGGGGTCGGGAAGGAGCGCTCGCACTGGCCGATGATTATTTTCCGCAGCCCGAAAGGCTGGACCGGGCCGAAGGTGGTCGATGGCAAGCAGGTGGAAGGGACATGGCGAGCGCACCAGGTGCCACTTGAAGGGGTGCGCGACAACCCGGCGCACCTGCAGCAGCTGGAAGGATGGATGCGGTCGTACAAGCCGGAAGAGCTGTTTGACGAGCAAGGGCGCTTTCGGGATGAGTTCGCGGCCATCGCCCCCAAGGGCAAGCTGCGTATGGGCATGAACGCGCACGCCAACGGCGGCCTGCTGCTGCAACCGCTGGAGCTGCCGTCATTTGAGCAGTACGGAGTGGCCATCGACGAGCCCGGCAAAACGCAGGCCGAAGCAACCCGGGTGCTGGGCACCTACCTGCGCGACGTTATGCGAGCCAATCTTGAGACGAAAAACTTTCGCGTTTTCGGACCGGACGAGACGGCCTCAAACCGGCTGGAAGCGCTCTACGAAGCCACGCCGAAGCGCTGGGACGAAGAGTACAAAGATGTCGACGAGAACCTGGGGGTGGAAGGCCGGGTGATGGAGGTACTGAGCGAGCACATGTGCGAAGGCTGGCTCGAAGGCTACCTGCTGACCGGCCGGCACGGATTCTTCTCCTGCTACGAGGCTTTCATCCACATCATCGACTCCATGTTCAACCAGCATGCGAAATGGCTCAAGGTATGCCGCGACATCCCCTGGCGCAAGCCCGTGGCTTCTCTCAACTACCTTCTCTCCTCGCACGTTTGGCGGCAGGACCACAATGGTTTTTCGCACCAGGACCCCGGTTTTATCGACCATGTCGCCAACAAGACGGCCGCGGTGGTTCGCATCTATCTCGCGCCAGACGCCAACTGTCTCCTGTCCGTCGCCAACCACTGCCTCCGAAGCCGCAACTACGTCAACCTCATCATCGCCGGCAAGCAGCCGGCCCCGATTTGGCTCAGCATGGAAGACGCTGTGCGCCACTGCACTGCCGGGCTCGGCGTGTGGGATTGGGCGTCCAACGACGGCAGCACGGGACCGGACGGCGCACGTGCCGATGGCGAAGCGGAGTGTGACGTGGTGATGGCCTGCGCGGGCGATGTGCCGACGATGGAGATTCTTGCCGCTGTTTCGATCCTGAAGAAGCGCTACCCGGAGCTGCGGGTGCGGGTCGTCAACGTCGTCGATCTTTTCACTCTCCAAAGGCCCAGTGAGCACCCGCACGGCATTCTGGATGCGGACTTTGATCGACTCTTTACCACGGACAAGCCGGTGATCTTTAACCATCATGGCTATCCGGCGCTGATCCACTCCCTGGTGAACGGGCGCGCAAACGAGCACAACTTCCATGTGCATGGCTTTCGCGAGGAAGGAACAACTACCAGCCCGTTTGATATGTGCGTACTGAACCATATCGACCGCTTCACACTGGTCCTGGATGCAGTAAAACGCGTGCCGAAGCTCGCGTCAAAAGTGGCAGAAGCCGAACAGGTTCACTCTGAAAAAATGCAGCAGCACAAGCTTTACGTTTCAGAGCACGGTGAAGACCTGCCTGAGGTTCGGAACTGGGCGTGGGTAGGGGCCGGAGGCAGCAATAGCCTGCAGGGCAACTCGTCGGAAACCACGGGCGGGGACAACGCATGAGTGGCTCGGCCTTCGCTCATTCCTCCCCTGTGCTGGTTTTAAACTCCGGCTCTTCGTCGCTGAAGGCGGGGCTGTTTGTACCGGAGGGGACGGCGAACTTCGCCGGGGAGCGTGCCGTGCTCACGGCCGAAGCGGGCGGTATCGGCCAGGGCGGCGGGTCACTGCGTATGAAAGACGGGGAGGGGAAAGAGCTCGAAGGGGGCGACCATGCACTGAACTCGCAGGCCGAGGCGCTGGAAGCGATCGTAGACATGATGCGGCAGCACGGCGACACGGCACCGGGGGCGATCGGCCATCGCGTGGTGCATGGCGGTCCGCGGCTGCTGGACCATACCGTGTTAACGCCGCAGGTGCTAGAGACCCTGCGGGGCGCGGTTCACTTTGCGCCCCTGCACCTACCGCACTCCCTCGAACTGATGGAGCAGGCTGCCCGGTCGTACCCAGGGGTGCCCCAGGCGGCCTGCTTTGATACCGCCTTTCACCAGACGATGCCCGAGGTGGCCAAGCGGCTGCCGGTTCCGAACGAGTACGCAGAAGCCGGTGTGCGCCGGTATGGTTTCCATGGGCTTTCGTATGAGTCGCTGATCGGGCAGCTGCGCGCCGAGCCGGACGGGGTGCCCGGTCGCACCGTCATGGCTCACCTGGGCAGCGGGTCCAGCTTATGTGCCGCCCTGCGCGGCCAGTCCGTCGATACAACCATGAGCTTTACGCCGGATGGAGGCATCCCCATGGCCACGCGCACCGGCGACCTGGACCCCGGGGTGTTGTTCTTTATGGCGCGAACAGGGTCTTTGTCGATCGACGAGCTTGAACAACTGGTCAACCACAAGGCCGGGCTCGCGGCCATTAGCGGTGGTACCGGCGACATGCAGCAGCTGGCCCAGGCCAGGGCAAACCCGGCTGCGGCGCAAGAAGCAGCCTCGGCGGCGTTGGCTTTTGACGTTTTCGCGACAGCCATCGCGAAGCAGGTCGCCGCCTTGACGGTTTCGCTTGCCGGGCTGGACCTGCTCGTATTTACAGGCGGGATCGGCGAGCACAGCGCCGCTCTTCGGGAAGCGGTGATCGAGCGGCTGGCTCCTTTTGGCTTCAAGCTCGATGCCGAGGCAAACGGGCGCAATGAAGGCGCGATCCACTCCCCGGGCAGCCGCGTATCCATCCGCGTGCTTCCTGCGGAGGAAGACTCGGTGATCGCGGCCCATACACGCGGACTGATCGAAAGATTGAGCGCCGCCTAAACATCCAAGGCGCTTTTGAGCCAGGGAGCATGATGCCGCCCGAACCCGGCATCGTATTCTGGATGTGAAGCCTAAAATTCCAGCTCCCGCCATCTCAAGGTGTACTTCCTTCCCATGCGTCTGCTCCATATCATTCACGATCTTTCACCAGCCGCTGGTGGCCCTCCAGAGAACCTGCTGCAGTTGGCGAGGGGCTACTGTGAGGTCGGCGTGGAGATGGAAGTCTTGTCGCTGGACGCGCCGGGGGCCGACTACCTTGCCCGGTGCCCGTTCCCCGTACACGCGGTAGGGCCTGCGCGCTCGGCCTTTGGGTACAGCCCTGCCGCACGCGCCTGGCTGCGGAAGCATGCCGGCGAGTACCAGGGCATCGTGGTGGATGGTCTTTGGCAGTACTCGGCGATGGTGGTCCGCGAGGCAGCACGGTCGGCCGGGGTCCCTTATCTTGTTTTTCCTCACGGCATGCTGGACCCCTGGTTCCGCGCTCGCTACCCCGTGAAGCACGTGAAAAAGCAACTGTTCTGGTGGCTTGCGCAGTACCGCATACTGCGCGACGCCTTTCGGGTTGTATTTACGACTGAGGCGGAGGAGCAGCTGGCGCCATCGACCTTTTGGCCGAACCGGTGGCATGCCGCGGTTGCGCCCCTGGGCACGAGCCGGCCGCAGGGAGATCCGGACCAGCAGCGGCAGGCTTTTCTAAAATCCTTCCCTGCCCTGAGAGGGCGCAGGTTCCTGCTGTTTCTGAGCCGCATTCACGAGAAAAAGGGCTGCGACCTGCTGCTTCGGGCTTTTTGTCAGGTGGCGCAAGCGCACCCAGAGCTTGACCTGGTGGTGGCAGGGCCCGATGAAGGCGGACTGCAACCCGGGCTCGAAGCCATAGCCCGTGCCCATGGGTTGGCGCATCGGGTGCATTGGCCTGGCATGCTCCAGGGCGACGTGAAATGGGGAGCCTTTTACGCAGCCGAGGCGTTTGTCTTGCCCTCGCACCAGGAAAACTTCGGCATCGCGATCGCCGAAGCCATCGCCTGCCGCCTGCCCGTGCTGATCTCCAACAAGATCAACATCTGGCACTATATTGTGGAAGACAGGACGGGGTTTGTTGAAGACGATACCCAAGCTGGAACGCTTCGGTTGCTGGAGCGCTGGCTCGCATTGAGCCCCGCCGAATGCGCCGCTACAATCGCTCGCACGGACGCTTCCTTTGACAAGCGTTTTTCGATGCGGCGCTGCGCTGCCAGCATTCGAGACCTCATCATCGCGGCAGGCGAAGCGCCGCCCGACCTGCCTGAAGAGATGGCGTCTCTGCCCAGCCGGCACCCTTAGTGCGCCAGCATGGCCCACCCTTCATAGGCGATCAGCGCCGCAATGCCGAGGCCGGCATTAAACATGAGGGCGATACGAAGCCCAAGGAACACGCCAGGCTTCGGATCCAGTTCCATCCCGGCCTCAACCGATGCGTGTGGGCTCATGGCCTCAGCCTGCCGCAGGAGCGAGTCAATGTCATGGCTGCGGGCCGGCTTGACGACGTCGACGCGGAGACTGGGCGGAAGCTGCGCTGTGCCGGTATGGCTGGACGGGGTAGGCTGCTTGTGGGTCAGCAATGCTGCGGGCATGGTTGAAGTTCCTTTCCGACGCTGACTCTATCGGCAGGAGCCGAACATTCAGTGAGTCTTTTCTGAAGAAATTTCTCTCCTGGACCATTCTGGGACGTCATACGGGCCGTGTTCCGAAATGGAAGTGGTCCTTTGCTTCCCGTTCGCGCAGGGTGGCTCCGTGTTCACGCAGCCCAAAGCGGCCGTCTCGGCGTCTTGACGCAGGAGAGGGCCCCTTCTAGATTGAAAGAAGACTACGCAAGCAGGTGACCCCGGTGTCTTCCGCCCCGCACTATTTCTGGAACTATCTTCCGCTTTTGCTGCAAATGGTGATCGCGCTCGCGATGGGATGCGGCATGGCTGTTGGGTCATGGCTGATCGGCAGTCACCGTAACAACAAGGCCAAGCTGGCCGCCTATGAGTGCGGCATCCCGGCCGAGGGTGACGCGCGCGGCCGCTTTTCCGTTCGCTTCTACATGGTCGCCATGTTGTTCATCCTGTTCGATGTGGAAGCCGTCTTTATGCTTCCCTGGGCCGTCATCTACCGGCAGCTGCCAGCCATCACCGGCTCACGGCTTTTTGGGTTTTGGGAGATCCTGGTGTATCTCGGTTTTGTGATGGTGGGCTTCTTTTATATCTGGAAAAAAGGCATCCTCGACTGGTCATCAGACAAGGCGGACTTGTAAATGACAGATCCTTCCGCAGCCCCTCCGACCACTGTTCCCTTTCTCGACAAGGACGCTGTGCTGTCGCAAATGTCCGGCCACCCTGCTGTTCGCGCGATCGGCTCCCGGCTGCGCGACGCGAAGTTTGATCGCGGCGAGCTGACCCTGACCGTGGCACCCGAGGAGATCCGGGAGGCTGCGCTGGCAGTGCAGCAGGCCGGCTACAACTTCCTTGAAGACGTGACCGCGGTGGACTGGCTGCCGGCCGAACCGCGTTACCAGGTCACCTATCATGTTCTTTCTCACCGGCTCAAGGAGCGCGTGCGTTTGCGCGTCTTTGTCGACTCCCTGCTGGGCGGGGCAGATTCCATCACCCCGGTCTGGCCATCGGCGGACTTCTACGAGCGTGAGGTGTTTGATCTCTTCGGGATCCGCTTCCATGGCCACCCGAACCTTCGGCGAATCATGATGCCGGATGAATTTGTTGGCCATCCCTTGCGCAAGGATTTCCCCGTTGAGGGGTACCGCTAACCCGCGAAACCTGATCCAGCGCCCCGTAGCTAATGGAGACCCCAGATGAGCCAGTTCACTGAAACATCGACGCTGATCGCGCCGCGTCCTGAAGATCCCACCAAAGACTCCACCATGATTCTCAACATGGGTCCGCAGCACCCGTCCACGCACGGGGTGTTGCGGCTCGTGGTCGAGATCGACGGCGAAACCGTCCTAAAGATCGTTCCCGATATCGGGTACCTCCATACGGGGATCGAGAAGACGTGCGAGGCGAAGTTTTACCAGCAGGTGGTCCCTCTCACCGACAGGATCGACTACCTGTCCCCCATGAGCAACAATCTGTGCTATTGCCTGGCCGTCGAAAAACTGCTGCAGCTCGAGATCCCGGACCGGGCGCAATGGCTGAGGGTCATGTTGAATGAGCTGACCCGTTTGAACTCGCATCTGGTGTGGCTGGGTACCCATGCCATGGACATCGGCGCATTGACGGTTTTTCTTTATACCTTTCGTGAACGGGAAGACATTCTTCGTCTTTTTGAACACGTTGCCGGTCAGCGCATGATGACTTCCTACTTCCGCATCGGTGGGGTTTCACTCGAACCGCCGCTCGACTTCTTTGCCCGCGTGCAGGAGTTTATCCGGCGCATGCCGTCCAAGATCGACGAGTACCAGAACCTTTTGACCGGCAATCCAATCTGGGTCGACCGGCTCAAGGGTGTGGGCTATCTGAGCCCTGAAAACGCGATCGCGCTTGGCGTGACCGGACCCCCTTTGCGCGCTTCCGGCGTGGACTGGGATCTTCGGCGCGACATGCCCTATTCGAGTTACGAGAAGTTCCAGTTCAAAGTACCGCTGGGCACAACCGGTGACGTTTGGGATCGCTACGTCATTCGGCTGGATGAAATGCGTGAGTCCGTCAAGATCATTCAACAAGCCCTGGATGGACTGCCGGAAGGAGCGATCACGGCGGACGCCCCGAAGATCGTGCTGCCGGATCGCGAAAAGATGAAAACGGAGATGGAATCCCTCATCTATCACTTCAAGATCGTGACCGAAGGGTTCCCTGTTCCCGCCGGTGAGGTCTACCAGGCGATTGAGTCCCCGCGCGGCGAGATGGGCTACTACGTCGTCTCCGACGGCACCACCAAGCCTTACCGCGTCCACATGCGCAACCCGTCCTTCGCCACCCTGCAGGCGCTTGATGTGATGTGCAAGGGTGCCCTGCTTGCTGATGTCGTGGCGGTGATCGGATCGATTGACATCGTGCTGGGCGAGATTGACCGTTAAATTGACCGCGAACGCCACGGACCGGGCTGCCCGAGAGGAGCTTTGGACCTCCTTCCGCGCCCTGCTGCAGGCCTACCTGGCAGCCGGCTCGCTGGGCAGCGAGATGCCGGAGGCTTTACTGGCAGAGTGCGGCCCGCATAGCCTTCAGGTTGTGGGCGCAACCCATACGGTCAAGCTTGAGCTAAACCCCGACACCGGCGAAGGCTATTGGGCCGTTTTTGCCGGCCCCAACCTGCTGGACGAAGGGGCCTTCCGGCTGCATCTGGACGCCGATTTTGAATGGAGCGGCAAGCCCGGCCGGCTTCCGATCGACGCGGTGGCCGAAGCGCTCGCTACACTGGTCACCCCCTAGTTTTCACAAGAGGAAGCAGACACACGATGAGTACCGAAACCACGATCTTCTCGCCTGAACTCGCGGCCCGCCTGGACCGTTTGGTCACCCTTTACCCGGTCAAACGGTCTGCACTGATCCCCATGTTGCTGTACGCGCAGGATGAGATCGGCGCGGTTACGGACGCAGTCGTGGCGGAAGCCGCGCGCCGGGTCGGCATCACCGAGCTCGATGTGCGCAACGTCCTGTCGTATTACTCCATGCTGCGCAGCGAACCCGCCGGCAAGTTCAACATCCAGGTCTGCACCAATATTTCGTGCATGATTCGCGGCGGCTACGAGATCCTGGATCACTGCAAGAACCGGCTCGGCATTCACAAGAACAAGGGTGTGACCCCCGACGGGCTGTTTTCGGTGGAAGAGGTGGAGTGCATCGGGGCCTGCTGCTGGGCACCGGCCGTGCAGATCAACTACGACTTTGTGGAAGACGTGACGCCGGCCTCCATCGATGCGACGATCGCCGAGTACCGGGCCAAGGCGCGGCCACAGTAACAGGGTCAAAACGCAACCTCAGACGGCATACCGCTGGGGCGAAGAGAAAGCGGTATGCTGTTGCTTGGAGGCACGCATGTTTCTGGTTTCTCATCCCGACGAAGTCAAGGTCATTTCGTTCCGCTTCGGGCAGGGCGCTGAAAAGATCGATAAGTATGTAGAGCTTAACGGCTACGAGCAAGCCCGGCGCGCTATCGAGATGGGTCCTGAAGCCGTGATCAACGAACTTAAGGTCTCCAACCTGCGCGGTCGCGGCGGTGCGGGTTTTCCAACTGGGCTGAAGTGGTCCTTTGTCCCGAAGACCTCCGACAAGCCGAAGTACATCCTGGTGAACGGCGACGAAAGCGAGCCCGGCACCTGCAAGGACCGTCCCATCTGCGAGTACGACCCGCATTCCGTCATCGAAGGCACCATCATCGCGGGCCTGGCCGTCGGCGCCAAGCAGGGCTTTATCTACATGCGCGGGGAGTATCGCTACCTGCTCGAGATCATGGATCGCTGCATCGCCGAAGCCTACGAGAAAGGCTTTTTGGGTAAGAATATCTTCGGCATCGAGGGACTGGATTTCGATTGCCTGTCGCACTCCGGCGCGGGCGCGTACGAGGTCGGCGAAGAGTCGGCCTTGATGGAGTCGCTTGAAGGCAAGCGCGGCGTGCCACGCATCCGGCCCCCATTTCCGGCAGTTGTCGGCCTGTACGGCGGCCCGACCGTCATCAATAATGTCGAAACGATCGCGAGTGTACCCCACGTACTGCGGCTCGGCGGCGCGGAGTACGCGAAGATCGGTACGGACCGCAACGGCGGCACACGCCTGTTCGGGATTTCGGGCCACGTGGAACGGCCGGGCGTGTACGAGCTGCCGATGGGCTACTCGCTCCGCAAAGCCATCTACGAGGTGGCGGGCGGCATTCGCGGTGGACGAAAGCTGAAGGCTGTGGTGCCTGGCGGCTCCTCGACGCCGGTGCTGCGCGCCGACGAGATCGACGTCGGCATGGACTTCGACCAGCTGGCCAAGGCCGGCACCATGCTGGGCTCGGCCGGGGTTGTGGTGCTCGACGAAACCGTTTCGATGGTTGAATTTGCGCTCCGAACCATCAAGTTTTACCAGCACGAAAGCTGCGGGTGGTGCATCCCCTGCCGCGAGGGTACGGACTGGCTTAAAAAGACGATCACGCGCGTGTACCAGGGGCAAGGTGTTGCCAAGGACTTGGACAACATCAAGTACCTAGCCGAGAACATGATGGGCCGGACGTTCTGCCCGCTTGGCGATGCTGCGGCCATGCCGACGATCGGCTTCATCACCAAGTTCCGCGACGAGTTTGAGGCATTTCTGGCCGAAAACCCACCGACTCCGGGCCTGGTGCTGGCGCAACAGCCGGAACTGGTGCAGTTGGCAGCGCATTGAAGAAGATCGGGCATGCTGGAAACTGTGATGAGCAGCCTCCAGGATGGCTGCGGTGCCTCCCAGTCGATGTCAGATCATTGAAATCGCTTCATTCCTGAGAAAAGCAGGTCATCATATGGGTGCGGTTGAGGACACGCGAAAAGCATTACAGGACTTCTTAGCGCCGGAGATCCACACGATTACGGCAAGGCTCGATGCATTCGCCGAAGAACAAGTGAGGCTCCGTACTGAAATGGCTGCTGCCGAGTCTCGCTTAAAGAGTGAAATTACGGGAATCGAGACTCGGTCTCACGCGAACCTTCTAGCTTCCGAAGTCACGGGTGACATCGGCGATCGACCGGCTTCGTACCGACATCCCGCTTCTGGTCCGCAATGCTGTAATGGAACATAGGCTTGCTAAAAAGCAGCGCATGATCGATGACATTCAGAAGCAGGCTCACTAGAGCCCTCCCACAGCCGCCCAGGCGGCACACGTTAAGAAAGAATCCATGGCTGACGTAAAAACACTCTCCCTGACCGTCGACGGCAAGCAGGTCACCGCGCCCGCCGGGACCCTCCTGATCGACGCCTGCAAGAGCGCCGGCATTGACGTGCCGTCGTTCTGCTACTATCCGGGCCTTTCCTTGCAAGGCGCCTGCCGCATGTGCGTGGTACGCGTCGAAAAGATGCCCAAGCTCCAAACCGCCTGCACCACGCCGGTGGTGGAGGGCATGGTCGTCACAACGGAAAGCCCCGAAATTGCGCAGTCGCGCAAGGGCATCCTGGAACTGCTGCTCGGCAACCACCCGCTGGACTGCCCGGTGTGCGACGCTGGCGGCCAGTGCGAGCTGCAGGACATGACATTTAAGTATGGTGCGGCCGGCTCCAGCTATTCTGAAACCAAGAACCACCGCGAAGAGCAGCAATGGTCGCCGGTCGTGTACTTCGACCGCCCGCGCTGCATCCTGTGCTACCGGTGCGTGCGCGCTTGCGGCGAAGGCATGGATGTGTGGGCGCTTGGCGTGCAGAACCGCGGTTCTGCATCGGTGATCGCGCCGAACGGCGGCGACCACCTGGACTGCGAAGAGTGCGGTGCTTGCATCGATATCTGCCCGGTCGGCGCCCTCACCTCGGGCTCCTACCGCTACAAAACGCGGCCGTGGGAGATGAACCACACCGCGACCATTTGCACGCACTGCGGCGATGGCTGCAAGACCACGCTCGGCACTCGTCGCGACAACGAGGGGTCGGTGATCGTGCGCGGTGACAACCGCGACAAGAGCGGCCCCAATGGCGACTTCCTGTGCATCAAGGGCCGTTATGCCTTTGATTTCGCGAACCGCGAGGACCGTCTCCGCCAGCCCCTGGTGCGCAGTGCCGGTGGCAAGCTCGAACCCGCGACCTGGGAGGTTGCGCTGGACGCGGTCGGCAAGCGTTTCAAACAGGTGCGCGACACCCGCGGCGGCTCGGCGATCGGCGTCATCGGCTCCAACCGGACCACCAACGAAGAAAACTACCTCCTGCAGAAGTTCGCGCGGCTGGTGCTCGGCACCAACAACATCGATCATCACCGCACCGCCGACTACCCGGCTTTTCTGGCAGCGCTTGGCCGCGCGCCAGGCAAGACCGCCAGCATTCGCGACTTTGAGAAGGCTCCGGCCATCCTGGTGCTGGGCAACGATCCCACCGAGCAGCACCCGCTGCTCGCCTCGCACATCCGCTCCAACGTCCGGCAGAACCGCGCGCGGCTGTACCTGGCCAACCATCGCCAGATCAAGCTGCACCGCCAGGCGAAGGCTTCTCTTGAGATCCCTGAAGACGGCTATTCCGCGCTGCTCGGCTTTCTGGCCGGTCGCGAGTCGGAGTTCGCGGCAAACGAAGCCGCCACCAAGTTCCGCGATGCCCTGGCGGCCGAGCCGGAACTGGTGATTGCCTTCGGCGCGGAGTTCCGCGGGCGCGACGTCCAAGCGCTGGTGGAATGGGCCGGAACCCTTCCCAATGCAAAGCTCGCGGCACTGGGCGACTACGCCAACTCGCGCGGTGCCTCCGACATGGGTCTGCTCCCGGACTACCTGCCGGGCTACGTGCCCGTAGCGACGGGCCACCTGTATGCGGAGGAGTACGGGGCTGCCCTGCCCACAGCACCCGGCAAAAACCTGCTCGAAATGCTCGATGCCGCCGGCCGCGGCGAGCTCGGCGCACTTTATGTCGTCGGCTCTAACCCGGTGGCGCGTTATGGGGTCGACCCGTCCGTGCTCAGGAATACGTTCATAGTCGTCCAGGATATGTTCCTGACCGAAACCGCGTTGCTGGCCGACGTCGTGCTGCCGGCCGCTTACTTGTATGAAAAAGCAGGCACTGTCACCAATACTTATGGGGATATCCAGCTGGTCAAGAAGGCAGCGGACACTGCCGGCACCCGTCCGGATTTTGAGCTGATCGTACGGATCGCCGACAAGATGGGGGTCAAAGCGCAGTCGCTGGTTCCCTTCGGCAAAGGGCTGCGTATGGACATGGGGCAGTCTCGTGGTGCGCAGATGGGCGAAGCCGACCGCCATGCCATCTGGCTTGCGGTGAACAACTACGAGCCCAAGATGAGCCCCTTTGACCCGTTCGCGACTTTTGACGAGATCCAGCGGCTTCTTCCCTCCTACGGCATCTCGCGATTTGAGCTCATGTCGGGCACGGATCAGCCGATGCGCTCGGACCTGGTGGAGATTGGTGCCATCGCCGCCGACCGCCCGGACCTCCTGCTGCCGGCGCACGATACCCTGTTCACTTCAGGTACACTGGGCCGTTACTCCCCCGTGCTGCACGAGGTGATGGAAAGCCGTGAAACCCGGCCCGTCGAAACGGCAGCCGACTAGGTCCCGCGGCGCCCCTGTCAACTCGTACCAGAAACAAAGTCGTACAAGTCGGAACGGAAGGCTGAACGCGCGTGTCCACACTTCTCATCTTCTTTCTTTTGAGCTTGGTCAAAATCGCGGTGGTCCTGGTGATCTACCTGACAGCCGTGGCCTACACGGTGCTGCTGGAGCGCAAGGTCGTCGGCCGTATCCAGAACCGGTGGGGCCCGTCGCGTGTGGGCCCGTTCGGCCTGCTGCAGCCGCTGGCCGACGGTGCCAAGCTGTTCTTGAAAGAGGACCTGCTGCCTTCAGGCGTGTACCGGCCGCTGTACATCGCAGCGCCGGTGATTGCACTGGTGTGCGCGCTCACATCCATCGCCGTAGTCCCGTTTGGCGGACTGGCCAGTTGGCATGGGGTGGAGTTGTTCGACGTGGCGGACGTCAATATCGGCCTGCTTGTGATTCTCGGCATCACCTCCGTTGGCGTGTACGGCATCGCCCTGTCCGGCTGGTCGTCCAACAACAAGTACTCGCTGCTCGGCTCCCTGCGGGCCTCGGCGCAGCTGATCTCGTATGAGCTCGCGCTCGGCCTTTCAGTCGTCGGCGTGGTCATGCGGGCCGGCTCCCTGCGGCTTCGCGACATCGTCGGGGTGCAGGCCGCCCACGGCCTGTGGAGCTGGAACATCTTTGGCGGGCTGCAGTTTGTTGCCTTTTTCATCTACCTGATGGCGGCATACGCGGAAACCAACCGCACCCCGTTTGACCTGCCGGAGGCAGAAAGCGAGCTCGCCGCCGGGTACCATACCGAGTATTCTTCGATGAAGTTTGCAATGTTTTTCATGGCTGAATACGCCAACATGATTACGGTTGCGTGCGTCGCGACACTGCTGTTTTTTGGTGGCTGGCTGAGCCCGCTCGGGCACCTGCTGCCGGCCAACTTCGGCGGTCCTGTGATCGCGGCATTGCTGCCGGTGTTCTGGTTTGTGTTTAAAGTCTTTCTTTTTCTCTTTCTGTATATTTGGGTTCGCGGCACGCTTCCCCGTTTCCGCTACGACCAGCTCATGGGTTTCGGCTGGAAGTTCCTGATGCCGCTCGCTGTACTCAACATCGTTGTGTCCAGCTTATGGTTCGCCTGGCGCTCCTAGCTTTGGGTTCGCGGAGCACACAACCGTGGTTTACAATTTGATTTCTTTAACAAGTGGGCGCTCCCAACCCTGATCAGCAGTCCAGCCCGAGTTCCGCGCCGCTTCCCGGTGCGTCATGAGTGTGGATCCAGCATGTACCTCGTTCTCTTCTTCATCTTCGCGATCCTGTGTGTCGGCGGTGCGGTCAACCTGCTTGTGTCTCGCCAGCCGATCAACAGTGCCTTGTCGCTGATCGTCGTCATGACCTCGCTCGCGGTGCTGTACCTGCTCCTCGGTGCGGAGTTCTTGGCCGCCGCGCAGGTTATCGTGTATTCGGGCGCCATCATGGTGCTGTTTACCTTTGTGATCATGCTGCTGAATGCCAGCGAAGAAGACCGCTCGCGCAACCGGGTCAGGGTCGCATACGCAGCCGGTTTCCCTGGTGTCATCGCCCTGTTCTGCCTTCTTTCGTTCGCGTTTCTCCATGAACGCATGCATTTGGGAGTGACGCAGCTGGGCGACCAGATCGTTACAACAACCGCCCTTTCGCGCGTTCTCTTTCGCGACCTGCTGCTTCCCTTCGAGGTCACCTCCGTTCTGATCCTGATCGCTATCCTCGGTGCCGTCGCTCTCGCGCGCAAGGAGCAGTACTAGCATGGTCGTTCCTATTGCTTACTACCTTGTTCTGAGCGCCATTCTGTTTTCACTCGGCGTCGGCGCCTTTCTGGTCAAGCGCAACATCATCACCATCTTTATGTCGATCGAGCTCATGCTCAATGCCGTGAACCTGGCGTTTGTTGCGTTCTCGCACCAGCGGCATGAGGTTTCGGGCCAGCTTTTTGTATTCTTCGTGATGGTTGTAGCCGCAGCTGAGGCCGCGGTCGGCCTGGCCATCATCATCGCGATCTTCCGCGCGCGCAACACGCTCAACGTCGACCAAGTGGATTTGATGAAACTATGAACGGGGCTATGATCGGCAATCACTCGCTCCACCTGCTCTGGATCCCGCTGCTGCCGTTTCTAGGCTTTCTGATCAACGGCACGATCGGGCGACGCCTGTCCCGGCCCGCGGTGGCGGGCGTGGCTCTTCTTTCGACGGCGCTTTCATTTGCCCTGGTCGCTAGCATCGTTTTCCAGTTCCACTCGCTCGTTTTGCCGCACACCGAGTACGTTGCGCCCTGGATCGTCGCCGGCGGCTTCCATGCCGACTTTGCCTTCACCGTCGACCAGCTCACCTTGGTATTTCTGCTCGTCATCACGGGTGTCGGCTTTTTGATCCACCTCTACTCGGTCGGCTACATGGCGCACGAGGAAGGTTTCTGGCGCTTCTTCGCCTACCTCAACCTCTTCATGTTCTTCATGCTCACGTTGGTGCTGGCGGAGAACTTCCTGCTGCTGTTTGTCGGGTGGGAAGGCGTCGGTCTCGCGTCGTACCTGCTGATCGGCTATTACTTCGACCGCGACTCGGCCGCCAATGCCGGTCGCAAAGCATTTGTCGTCAACCGCATCGGCGACTTCGGCTTTCTGCTCGCGATGTTTCTCGTCATCGTCCACTTCGGTACGCTTTCTTTTCAAACGGTAGTGACGCAGCTCGCGGCGCAGCCGCTGCTCCATGGCGGCTGGCTCACGGCGATCGCGCTCTGCCTGCTTGTCGGTGCTGCCGGTAAATCCGCGCAGATCCCCCTTTATATCTGGCTGCCGGATGCCATGGAAGGCCCAACGCCGGTTTCCGCGCTCATCCACGCGGCCACCATGGTCACGGCCGGCGTTTATATGATCGCGCGTACCCATCCCATCTTTGACCACTCGCCCTTTGCACTCGGCACGGTCGCGATCATCGGCTGCGCAACCGCCTTTTTTGCCGCGACAATCGGACTGATGCAGACCGACATCAAGCGCGTGCTCGCCTACTCAACGGTTTCGCAGCTGGGTTACATGTTTCTGGCCTGCGGCGTCGCTGCCTACTCGTCGGCAATCTTTCACGTCGTCACCCATGCTTTCTTCAAAGCACTTTTGTTTCTGGCCGCCGGCTCTGTGATCCACGCGCTTTCAGGAGAGCAGGACATGCGGGTCATGGGCGGTCTGCGTCGCAAGATCCCCGTCACGTTTTGGACCATGACGGCCGGCGTCATCGCCATCGCCGGCATTCCACCTTTTTCCGGCTTCTTTTCAAAAGACGAGATCCTGTACCAGACGTTTTCCTCGCCGATGGTCGGCGCCAAGCTGCTTTGGCTGGTCGGCCTGATCACCGCCGGACTGACTGCCTTCTATATGTTCCGGCTCTATTTCCTGACGTTCTTTGGCGAAAGCCGGGCGGTGGCGCATCACCCGCACACCCCTGAGCCGACCCACCATGCCGAGGCCTCGGCGGGCCTGGCGGAATCGACGGCCTTCCACGGCGCTCACGGCGAACCGCACGAAAGCCCCTGGAGCATGCTCGCGCCGCTTGTAGTTCTTGCCTTCCTGGCCACCTTTGGCGGCGCGCTCGGGCTGCCGGGCGAGCACAACTTCCTCCGAAATTTCCTGTCACCCGTGCTCCACGTCGGGGCGGAAGCGGCCCGCGCCGAAAACACTGGCCTTGAAATCACCCTGGCTGTCATCTCCACCCTGACCGCGCTCAGCGGCGCTGGCGTTGCCTACCTGTTCTACGTGAAGCGGCCAGCGCTGCCGCGGGAACTGGCCACGCGGTTTCATGGTGCATACCTGCTGTTGCTCGACAAGTACCGCGTCGACGAGCTCTACGACCGCGTGCTGGTGCAGCCCGTCTTGTTTGTCTCGAGGTACGCACTCTCGGCCTTTGTTGACGGCGGCGTGATCACGGGCACCGCCTTCGGTCTCGGCCAAGGGGTCAAGGGTCTCGGCTCAGTTGCACAGCGTATGCAGTCGGGCAACATCCGCTCCTATGCCGGCTGGCTCGCGCTTGGCGCAGCCGTCCTGCTTCTGCTCACCTTTTTCGGCTTCGGAGCCCACACTTTGCCGCTTGCCGGCATGATTCGATAAGGAACGAGCCGCGTGCTGAACGATCACATCCTCTCGATTCTGACCTTTGTCCCTGCGCTGGGAGCGCTTTTGATCGCATTGCTGCCTCGCAGCGGCAAGCTGATCCCGTGGACCGCACTCGCCGTCTCGCTGCTGACCTTTGCGCTGACCCTGCACCTGCCGTTTCACTACGACTACGGCACGCGTTCGTTCCAGTTCGTCGAGAACTACTTCTGGATACAGAACCCCAACATCCACTATCACCTTGGTGTTGACGGCATCTCGCTTTGGCTGGTGGTGCTCACAGGCTTCCTCGCGCCGCTCGGTGTGCTGGCCAGCTGGAGTGCCATCACGACGCGCACCAAGGAGTTTTACTTCTTCTTCCTGCTGCAGCAGACCGCGATGCTGGGCGTCTTTGTTTCCCTTGACCTGATCCTGTACTACGGCTTTTGGGAGCTGTCGCTGGTGCCGATGGCGATCCTGATCGCCATGTTCGGACGCACCAAGGGCCCTGCGGCTGCCATTAAATTCTTCCTCTACACGTTTATTCCGTCGGCGTTGTTTCTGGTCGCGATCCTGTACCTGTATGCCAGGACCGGTACGTTCGACTTCCCGGAGCTCCAGGCGATGCTTGCCGCCGGGCAGCTTGGCTTTGCCCCCGTCGCGCTGAGCTGGACGGCTTTTGCCTTTCTGGTCGCTTTTGCTGTGAAGGTGCCGGTATTTCCGCTCCACGGCTGGCTGGCCGACGTGTTTTCTGAAGCGCCGACCGCGATGGCCATGGTGGTCGCGGGCAAGCTGGGTTTGTATTCGATCCTGCGTTTCAACCTCGGGCTATTCCCTGCCCAGACGCGCGCCTTTGCACCGTGGATGATCGCGCTCGCTGTGATCGGCATCCTGTACGGTTCGCTCAATGCGCTGGTGGCGCGTGACCTCAAGCGCATCGTCGCTTTCGGCACCCTGGCGGCGCTTTCGTTCTGCACCCTCGGCATTTTCTGCTTTTCGGTCGCCGGGCTGGAC
>CAXTYP010000008.1:0-20673 GCA_964248435.1 uncultured Acidobacteriaceae bacterium
GTGACGGCGCGTTTTTACCAAAGTCGATCGTGACCTGCACGGCATCGCCGCGTACGGGCCCCGGTGTGCCGTCAGCACCCACGGTCGACGGCGACCACGGCGCGGCCTGCGCGATAAACACGGCAGGCGCGGGCCCGACCATGCGCAGTCCGCTCGCTTCCTGTTCCCAGCCCATGCCGAACTCGCCCCAGTCCTCCAGGTGCGCGTTGCTTGCGCCCATCGCGGTCAGGGTGTCGCGCGTCCATGCATTCGCCTTTGCCATGGCGGGCGAGCCCGTCAAACGCGGGCCGATATCGTCGTCGAGCGCGCCGGCGTACTCCATCACACGCGAGTGATTGAAGCCTTCGGCGCGGATCCGTGCGTACATTTGGAGGTCGAGCGTTTCGGTCGCGGGCTGCGCGACAACAGTGGGAGGCTCCACCTTTTTAGGTGCCGCCGCCATGGCCGGCGCGGCTGCCAGCAACACCCAGGCTGTGTGTCTCCAAACGCGCATTGATCTACTTTTTACGAGCATCATTGAGCAGCAGCATAGCAGCGCCAGGCCGGTTTCGTTTGGGAGGAACCGCGCAAAGGCGCAGGCTTACACGCGGGCGCAGATGAGGCGCACGGCGCGACCTCGCACGGCCAGGCCATCCTCGCGACCGGCGAAGTAGCGATTGTTGAGCGTGCTGCTGTCGAGCTCGTCCACTGCTGCAAATCTTCGCAGCTCCGCCCGCATCGCCTCGGGCGTCCACGCCGACAGAAACGGCTCGCCCTTCGCCGTCGCGCGCGCCTGGAGCGAGTCAAACTGCCGGCGTTCTTCCTCGTCCAGCGCTTCGCGCGGCAACCGGTAATCGAACACAAGGAGGCTGCCGGGGGCGAACTGCCGCAGGCGGTCGAGCACCTGCCGCAGCGCACCGGGCGGCAGAAACGGTGCCACGCCCAGCATGGCGAACACAGCCGGCTGCCCGCAATCCATCGTGCCGGGCGGCCACGCGGCAGCGTCGAGCAGGTCGCCTGCGACAGCTTGGCGGTTCGGCGGAAACCGCAGGCCGGCTGCTTCCGCGAGCTCCGCTTTCCACGCCTGCACCGCGAGGAGGTCCAGCTCAAAAACCCGCAGGTCGGGCCGGGGATTGCGCAGCGCAAAGGTGTCGAGCCCCGCTCCCAGCAGGCAGTACTGCCGCACACCCCGGTCGTAAGCCTCGCGCAGGCAGTCCTCGGCAAACGCCGAACGCGCCACCACGGACGCGCGCAGTGACCGCGACCAGGCGCGACCCTGCGCGGCCGGTGTGCGACGCAACGCTTCAGCCCCGGCTGCGCCCAGCAGCGGCACAGCGTAGGCGTCGCGAAACACAACCGGATGGTCGAACAACTGGTGCGCCGCCCGCCGCAGCGCCACCCGCCATGCGCTGTGTGCCGCGTCCGGCATGCCGTCCGGTACTGTCAGGCGCTTCACTTGCCGGTCACCATTCGACCAGCGAGGGGTGAAGATCGCCCGGCCCATCGACCGCCAGCACCTGCCTGCCGAACACCCGCGCGAAGTTGCGCGCCGTCGCATCCATGGCTGCGCGCAGGGTCACGGGCTCGTCCGCTTCCAGCTCCAGCGAAGTCACGGAACGGTCCGCGATGCCGCACGGCACGATCAGTTCAAAGTCACGCAGGTCCGTCGTGACGTTGAGCGCGATGCCGTGCGAGGTGATGCCGCGCGAAACATGGATGCCGATCGCGGCCAGCTTCTTCTCGGCAGCGACGGCGACGCTGCGGCCGTTGATCGCGGAAGCAGGCAGCGTCCACACCCCGGTGCGCTCCGGCACCCGCCCCGCGCGCACCCCATACTCGCCCGCAACGCGGATCAGCACTTCTTCGAGCAGCCGCACAAAATCGACCACGCCCATGCGAGCGCCGCTCGGCACTTGCTGCTCACGAAGATCAACGATCGGGTATCCCACCAGCTGCCCCGGCCCGTGATACGTCACATCGCCGCCGCGCTTGACCGTGTGGAGCGCGACCCCGCGCCGGCCCAGCTCCTCGTCTGTCGCGACGATATTTTCACGCCCGCCGGTCTTTCGGAGACTGTTGCGCCCCAGCGTGAGCACCGGCGGATGCTCCAGCAGCAACAGCGTGTCGCCGATCGCGCCGTCGCGCCGCAGCTCCACCAACCGTTCCTGCAAGCGGAGCGCGCGCGTGTACTCAACTCTGCCTAGTTCAAGAAGGAGTATCAGATTCAAAGGATCAGTACGGCATCAAGTGTATACACGTGAGTTCTTCTCGCTAGCACGCACCAGGAGCGTCATAGTTCTAGGCGACAAGTAAAGAGCCGAGCAGTTCTTCCTCTTGCGGGTAAGAAACAATGCTCGAGTACTCTTGAAGACGCTCCAAATCTTCCCGCTTGATGACGCGTGACTGACTGTTGTAAATGGTAACGTGCTGGATACCATTCTCGGAATCAGGCCTTTGAAGATCATGCCACTTGCGGATGGACCCGTCATGAAGGACGTCGCACGATTCCACAAGGGGTAGAGCTAACGCCGAGTGGGCGATTTCTGAACAATTCAGCATTTGACCTCCGGTCTGAAGAAATGGCCTGTGTGCGTTATCCCAGCTTCCCTAACTAAACTGCTCCACACTTCGATCGTTGTGAAGTCTTCAAGATCAGGCCGGGCTATCGCATGCGATAGGTTCTGCCGCGGACACGCACGCTGCACAATTCGATGGAAGTGGCTGCGACCTGCCTCTTTATGCCTGCTCCCCTGACGTCGTATCGCGCAATCGGTCCTACTCCTTCTGCAACGAAGTGTAGGAGATTTCGCGAGTTCTGCACAGATAACGACCGTGCAGGGTTACTTCGCAGGTAAGAACATCCGTCAAGATTACGACATCCCTGAACTCCAGCACCTCAGTTTCTTTGACGTGAACTCGAAAGAGATGTCCTGAGTGACAGTCTTAGAAGCACTCCAAAAAGTGCTGAACTCGCTTCCCTCCATTCTCGAACACTCCCCTCAAACATTGATCGCCAGCCCCTCCACCGCCCCGAACCCGTCCAGCATCGCTTCCGCGAGCGTCGGGTGAGCGTGGATCGTAAACATTAACTCCTCAAGCGTCGCTTCGAGCTCCATCGCGACTACGGCCTCCGCCACCAGCTCGGTGGCCGACGGCCCGATGATATGCACGCCCAGCACCTCGCCGTACTTCGCGTCCGTCACCACCTTTACAAAGCCGTCGTGCTGGTTCACGATCGAGGCTTTGGAATTGGCCGAAAACGGAAACTTGCCGACCTTGATTTCGAGTCCCTTGTCGCGCGCCTGTTTTTCGCTCAGCCCAACCGAGCCGATCTGCGGCTCCGTGTAGGTGCAGGCCGGAATGCGGTTGCGACGGACCGGCCGCGCATACTTGCCCGCCAGCTTCGACGCGACCACGATGCCGCACATCGCGCCCACGTGCGCCAGCTGCGGCAGCCCGGCAACGATGTCGCCAATCGCATACACCCCATCGACGCCGGTGCCCATCCACTCGTCCGTCTCGATAAAGCCTTTTTCGAGCTTGATGCCCGGCAGGTTTTCAAGCCCGATGCCGTCGGTGCGCGGCGCGCGTCCCACCGCCACCAGCACCTTTTCGACCTCCTTGCTCACCTGCTTGCCTTCCGCCGTGGTCCAGGTCACGGTTGCGCCCACTGCCGACTTTTCTACCTTTTCCACCCTGGCGCCGGTGTGCACATCGATGCCGCGCTTGCGGAACGTCCGTTGCAGTTCCTTTGAAACTTCCTCGTCTTCCGCATTCACAATCCGCGGCAGGAACTCAAGAATCGTGATCTCCGCGCCGAACGAGCGGAAGATCGAGCTAAACTCGACCCCAACCGCGCCCGAGCCGATCACGATCATCGACTTCGGCACACTCGGCATGAGCAAAATTTCGTTGTTGGTCATCACGAAACCATCGGCGACATCGAGCCCCGGCAACATGCGCGCGTCCGAACCCGTCGCGATCACGACGTTTTTCGCCCGGACCTCGCCCGCCTCACCCACGCCGTTCGCGGCCTTGCTCATGGCGACCGTGTGCACACCGTCCTTCGCCGGGCCGGTCAGCTTCGCCTGCCCGCGCACCACGGTGACCTTATTCTTCCGCATCAGAAAGTCGAGTCCCTTGACGTGCTTTTGGATAATCGCGTTTTTGCGCTCCAGCACCTTGCCCCAGTTCAGCGTCGGCTTGCCCAGGCCTTCAATGCCGTACTCGGCCGCCTGCTCCACCAGCTCAAACACTTCGGCGTTGAACAGCATAGCCTTGGTCGGGATGCAGCCCCAGTGCAGGCACGTGCCGCCCAGCTTGTCTTCGCGCTCCAGCAGCGCTACCCTCAACCCGTTCTGCCCCGCGCGAATCGCCGCCGTGTACCCGGCCGGCCCGCCGCCCACAATCGCTACGTCGTACACCGTCTGCTCCGCCGCCAAACCGCACCCCGCCGTTTCCCAAAAGGTTCACTCGGCCGCCCTTCCGAGCAGCTCCGAATCCTCACCTATCCTACGCTTTTGAGCTTTCCTTTCCCTTTCGTTACACGCGATACTAGGGTCTATGAGCGCCCTTGCCCATCCCGTCCTCGTTTCCGTGGAAGAGTACCTGCACACCAGCTACCGGCCCGACTGCGAGTACATCGACGGCACGGTCGAGGAGAGACATTTGGGCGAGTACGAGCACTCCACCATCCAACGCTTTTTTGTCGTTCTATTTGCCGTCAATAGTCAGGCATGGAAAGCCCGGGTCTTCCCCGAGTACCGCGTGCAGGTCGCTGCAACGCGCTTTCGCGTGCCCGATATTACGGTTGTCCGCAGTGACACGCCACGCCAGGCCATCCTGCGCACCCCGCCCCTGCTCCTGATCGAGATCCTGTCGCCGGAGGACACGCTCAACCGCCTGCAACAGCGCGTGGCCGATTACCTTCGCTTCGGCGTGGAGCACATCTGGGTCATCGACCCCGGCAATCGCCGCGCATTTATCGCCGACAGCCGCGGCTTCCACGAGCCCGCCGAGGGCTCCGCCACCGGGTCGCTCACCGTGCCCGGAACCGCCATCGTTGTTTCACTCGCCGAGATGTGGCGCGAGCTGGACGAGCCCGTTACGGAGTAAGTCAAAACAAGTCAGCGGCCGGAAAACTGCACTTCCACCACCGTGTCCTTGGCGAACTCAACCGGGTGCCCGCGCGTCAGGAACCGGAAGTACACCGACTTCGCAAACCCATACATCCCAAAACCCGTCGCGACGTTCGGGCTCGCTACCGTCCAGGCCACGACACGCGCCACCAGGCCCAGCCCGTTCGCCGCGACCACCTGCCTGCCCACGCCATCATCGTGATCGTGGCCGCCCGCCGCCAGCGCCAACAACAGCAGGGGCGCGACAAACCGGTTCCTGTCCGGCTGCGCCTTGACGTTGCCTTCGTCGTCCACGGATAAATTTTCGGCCGCTACGCCCTGGGCCCCCGTCACCGTGCCGCGCAGCTTTTGCGGCGCCTCATCAGCTCTTTCCACGTTGCGAAAGGTAAACCGCAGCGCCCCGTTGCGGCCAAAGGAGCGCGAAGGCTTCGCGCGCAGCACGCTACCCTCCAGCCGCGAGCCTTCCGGCAGCACCAGGTCCTTTTTGCCGTCGAACACCGGCTCGGTCACCACCGCCGTTACCGGCTCGCCGGTCTTCGCGGCGTCTGAGCTTACGGCCGCAACCAGCCGCGCGTGCACGGTGGTGTCCGGCGGCAGGCTGCCCGTCAAGTCGTCGCTCGGGACCAGCGGGGGTGCCGGGGCTGAAGGCATCTGCAGCCTGGCCGGCTGCTCCAGGTCGGCGACAAACTCCGTGCCCCGCCACATCCGCTGCGGATGGTACGGCAGCTGGTTATAAAACAAGCGCAGCGCGCGGTCCCGAAAGCCGGGCCCGGTTTTGTTGCCGAACACGGCCTCATGCGCCTCGTCCCAGCGCCCTCGCGCCGCGCCCCATGCCCTTTCCCGGATCGACTGGTGCTTGTGCGGGACGAAGCGGACCGTCGCGGTCTGCCGTTCAGTCCCGGCAGCCTCGATCGGCACAGTGCCGGCCGCCGTTTCAACTTCAGTAAAGCGCACCAGCGGCAGGTGCAGCGGGGTCAGGTCGCCGTTCAGCCGCGCCTTGAGCCGTGTTTCCCTTTCAGGCGGCGCCAGGGACACCACCGTTCCGTGCACCACGGCATCCTGCGGCAGCACCAGCCGGTCATAAGCCCACACCGGCTCGGTCAGCACGCCCTCCACGGGCGTGCCCACCCGCAACCCCGAGGTTCGGGTGGTTATCACGTGGAGCGGCACCCCGGCCTTCACGGTGACCGCCTGCTGCGCCTCGGCTGCACCGCCTAAATACCCCGTCAGGATCAGCAGAAAACTCACCTTTGCACTCATGTTCTCCTCGCGGACCCTGCGAGGTGCAGGGCTGCCCTGTATCACTGCGGCGCGGTTTCTGTCCCTCAGTCTAGCAGCGGCGCGGCTCCTTGCCGGGCAGTCCGGACCCACCTCAAACGGCCTTGTTCGCCGGAAAACAGCAAACAGCCCGTACACAAGCGCCCTAAGCCCAATGCTATCCACTTACCCCGCCTATCGCTCCACTTACAAGGGCTTCTTGTCCTATCCGGACACCGCATCAAGTCGAAGAACCCTTCCACAACACGATCGACGCAGCGAAACACCCACCCAAACTCATCCCCCTGGAGCACCTCGCCGGTATCAATGTTTACAGCGCGCCGATCCAGTCCATTACGGACGCGCAATGGCAGGACGTGCTCGATCTCAACCTGACCGGCTATGCCGACTCCATCCGCACCGTGGCTCCCGGCATGATCGCCAGGAAAAGCGGCGTCGTGATCTGCACGGCCTCGGTGGACGGACGGTAAGGCGAACACGCCTGGATATAGCCCTCGGCAGCACCGCGCGCTACACGGCTTAGTTCGTCGGGGTTTTGGCGCAGCGTTCCGAGGCCCCCTCACCAACTGCATCGTTGAACATCCCCCGTGCCCCCTTGCGGCGCGCCCAAGCAACAATGCTTGCCCTCCCTGAACCCGACCCGGTATGGTCAACGCGACGGCCATCTTTCGCCCTCCAAGGATCGCATCCATGTTTTTCCGGCGCCTTTTTCATGCTTCCTGTCTGCTGCTCCCCCTTGTTTTCTCTGTCGCCGTGCAAAGTCAGTCCGTCCCCCTCGATACCGCCGGTCGCTGGTCCGCGCAAAAAGCCAATGACTGGTACAGTCACCAGCCCTGGCTCGTCGGTGCCAACTACATCCCGTCCGACGCCATCAACGAGCTCGAAATGTTTCAGGCCGCGACCTGGAATCCAGCGATCAACGACAAGGAATTGGGCCTGGCCGAAAGCATCGGCATGAACACCGTGCGCGTTTTCCTGCAGGACCAGCTGTGGCAGCAAGACCCCAAAGGGTTTACGAAGCGCCTCAATGAGTTTCTTGCCATCGCGGCCAAACACCACATCAAGCCGTTGCTGGTGCTGTTTGACTCCTGCTGGGAGCCGAACCCGCACCTCGGCCCGCAGCACCCGCCCATCCCCGGCGTCCACAACTCCGGCTGGGTGCAAAGCCCCGGCAAGCAGCGCCTGCTCGACCGCTCCGACGAGCCCCAGTTGGAAAGCTACGTCAAGGGCGTCGTCGGTGCTTTTGCAAACGACGATCGCATTCTAGGCTGGGATATCTGGAACGAGCCCGATAACAAGGGCGGCGACGAGGCCGAAGACCTCCCCGCCAAGGTCGCCCGCATGGACGTCCTGCTGCCGGAGGCGTTTGCCTGGGCCCGCGCCGAGCACCCCATTCAACCGCTGACCAGCGGCGTATGGCAGGGCAACTGGAGCGATCCCGCGAAAGAATCGGCGACCACCAAGATTCAACTTGCCGAGTCCGACATCATTACCTTTCATAACTACGGCTGGCCCGAAGAGTTCGAAGCCAGTATCAAATCGCTGCAGCCGCTCGGCCGCCCTATCCTGTGCACGGAGTACATGGCGCGTGGCGCGGGTTCCACCTTTGACGGCAGCCTGCCCATCGCCAGGCAGTACCATGTTGCCGCCCTCAACTGGGGGCTGGTCGCCGGCAAAACGCAAACGTACTTGCCGTGGGACTCCTGGCAGCGGCCCTACGTCGAGCTCAAACCGACCGTGTGGTTTCACGAGGTCTTCCGGCAGGACGACACCCCTTACCGGGAACACGAGGTCGACCTGATCCGCCAGCTCACCGGGCGCGGCGACGGCCGTGTGTTTCCCGTCTCGTCCCCGGCCACCCAGGGCGGTACCCAGTAGTTCGTCAAGCGCGCAAGAAATAAGGGCCGGGAAGCATGCTCCCGGCCCTTTCACTTCCCGCTTCCCTGCTAGTGGGCCGCGGATGCAGCCTTTGCGACCGCGTTGATAAACGTGAGTCCGTATGGCGTTCCATACCCCGTCACGTTGTCCCAGCCCTGCGCCACGGTCAGGGAGCCATCCAGCCCAAAGGCGAAATCATAAAAGAACGGCTGTCCAGGACTGGACAGGTTCCAGATCGCGCTGGTGAACCCCGGCGAGCCAAACAAGTACCCGCTGAAAATATCCGCCGGCTGGTAAATGGTCAAAGCATTTGCATCCAGGATCGCCCCGATCGGGCTGGTCGGGCTTTGGAGCGGCAGGACATCTTCAATGCCGCCGGCCGGCAGCGACGCCACCAGCGGACTGGCCTGGCCAAGCGGACCCCCGGCCTTTTGCTGCGCCAGCGCCCAGAACGCCGTAAAAATAGGGCTCGCCAGGCTGGTGCCCCCGTAGCCGGGGAAGATCGACTGCACCCCCTCCTGCGTCAACACAATGGGCACGCCCGTGTACGGGTCCGCCAGCGCCGAAACATCTGGCGTTTGACGGCCGGTGCCCGGCAGCGATGCCTGCCAGCTTGGCTTGGCGAAGTAAGTGCTCTCCCCGCCGCCCGCGCCGCCAACCAGCCCGAAGCCTACCGGCGGGTCCAGCACGCCGTCCGCGTCAATCTCCGCCAGCGTGTCGCCCCAGCCCAGGGGCAAAAACTCGCCATGGCCATTGATGTTGTTCAGGATCGCCGTACCCCCGACAGCCGTCGCGTGGGGCGCGTTTGAAGGCACGCCCGGCGCGCCCACCGGCGTGCCCAGCCCGCTGTCGCCGGAGTCGCCGGTAGAAAACTGGAACGAGACGCCCTGCGCCGCGGCAATCTCCAGCACGTCCTCAAACGACTGCTGCTCCAGCGGCCCGGCAATCAGATCCAGGTCCTCTTCCCAGCTATCCGAAACCGTGTAGCCAATCTTGTTGTCAACGATGTACTGCATCGCATACTGGAAGTCTTCGCTGTCCTGACCATTCGAGGCCACAACCACAATCTTCGCGCCCGGCGCGATGGAGTGCGCCCATTCCACGTCCAGCGCGATCTCCACCGGCCAGCCCGTCAGCACCCCGGCCAGCGGGCTCTTCGGCGGCCCTTCCGGGTACACCACGCTAAAGGTTGCGTCCGTCAACGGCGGCAGTCCGTTCAGCGCGGAAAAGGCATTGGCGTCGGCCTCGATGTCCGGGTAACCATAAGCCTCCAGCAGCACAATCGTCTGCCCTGTCCCATCCAGCCCCTGCGCGTATGCCTCGGGCAGCCCATAAGCAGCCTGCAGCTGCGGCGCAGTAAAGGCCACCGTCAGTGTCGGGTCCACCGCGTACTGGTTGCCGTAGTAAAGAGCGAGGGGCAGGTCGGCACCGGGCGTGTTGAAGAAGAACTCGGTCGGGTTTGACAACGCCTGGTCCGTGATGATGCCGCTCAGGCCGCCATCGGCCTTGAGCTTGCTCAAAGCGATGCCCGGGTACGGCTGCCCCGTCCGCAGGTTGGTGGCCCGCTTGAACATGGGCTGCACCGTGTGACTTTCGAGCCCCGCCACCGACGACACAAACTGCCCCGCCGCGCCGCTCAACCGTGCCGGTGTGGTGTTGGCACGAAAGGTCGCCCCGCCCTTGCTGAACTGGTGCAGCTCCGTGTTAAACGCTGTTTCCACGCGCCCGGCCGTGCCGCTCACCCGCACCGACAGGTTGTCCGCTGCGACCGAAAGCACCGTCAGGCCCTGGGCTTCCAGCTCCTGGCGCACCGTGGCCACCTGTGCCTCCGTCGGCGCATATCGCTTCAGATCGGCGGTCGTCAGCCATTTGTGGAAGTTTGGCGAAAGGGGGTTGTAAATGTCAGCAACGGCCTTGTCGAGCCCGGCCTTATCCCCGGCCAGGTGCACTGTTAAGTGGATGGGGGCGACCGCGCTCACGCGCCCGAGATCGCTTGAGGACCGAAGTGCCGGTGACACCCGCTGGAGCGAAGAGCCAACAGCGCGGCTCTCCACCTGCGCTAGGGCAGGCAGGGCTGTAGACAAAACAAGAGTGGCGGCGGCGAGCAGGGCTCGCCGCGAAACAGCAACAGGATTCTTCACGTTGGCTCCGAAGTGCGCGAAATAAGAAACACGAACCGGAAAAGGTGTGCAGTCGCGTCACCGTCGGGGCGGTGCTATGGAGGGGGAGACGAATGGCGTCGAGCTAAGCGGCGGAGCTGCACCGGCATTGCACCGGCTCAGCGCCCGCTCTCGATGGCTGAGGTGTTTCAGCACGTCAATAATCGGTACAGCGCCACTGTAAGCGGAGCCGCGGTTTCTGTCGAACTAAATTTTTCGCGCCCGGTCACGAACACCCCACCCTCTCCAGCACGCGCATCCATGGGCCATCCACGTCTCCGCGCGACGCCGCGCCGCGTCCAATTGGCCCAACCGCCCTCTCTACAATGGAGAGATGGACGCACCGTTCCTTCGCATGCGCCGTCTTCGCCAAACCCCCGCCCTGCGGTCGCTTGTGCGTGAAACCCATCTCCAACCGTCGCAGCTGATCCTGCCGTTGTTTCTGTGCCCAGGCGGAGGGGTACGCCGTGAGATCAGCTCCATGCCCGGGGTGTTCAACCTGTCGCTGGATGAAGCGGAACGCGAAGCCGAGGCGGCGGCGGCGCTTGGCCTCGGCGGCCTCCTGCTCTTCGGGCTGCCCGCGTCCAAGGACGAAGAGGGTTCCGGGGCGTGGGCCGAGGACGGCATCGTGCAAAGCGGCCTTCGCCGTTTCAAACGCAACCGTGCCCTCCATTCGCTCGCGCTGATCGCCGATGTGTGCCTGTGCGAGTACACCTCGCACGGCCACTGCGGCGTTCTCCACCCGGTTGACGGCGAACAGCATGTTCACAACGATCGGTCGCTCCCGCTGCTGGCCCGCACCGCTGTTTCGCTTGCCCGCGCCGGGGCCGACATCGTTGCACCGTCTGACATGATGGACGGCCGGGTCGGGGCCATTCGCCGCGCGCTTGACGAAGCCGCGCTGGAGCAAACACCCATCCTCAGCTACGCCGCCAAGTTCGCTTCCGCTTTTTACGGGCCATTTCGCGAAGCCGCCGACTCCGCCCCGCAGTTCGGCGACCGCCGTGCCTACCAGATGGACAGCGCCAACGGACGCGAAGCCATGCGCGAAATCGAAGGCGACCTTGCCGAAGGGGCCGACATGATCCTCCTGAAGCCCGGCATGCCCTACCTCGACGTCCTTCGCGCCGCCCGCGACCGCTTCGATGTCCCCCTCGGTGCCTACCAGGTTTCCGGCGAGTACGCGATGCTTCAGGCTGCCTTCGAGCGCCGCTGGCTCGATCGCGACCGCACCATCCTGGAATCGCTCATCGGCCTGCGTCGCGCCGGTGCCGCCTTTATCGTCACTTACTTCGCTCCCGAAGCGGCGCGCCTCCTGGGCTGAAGCATCTTTCTAGGGGAGAGAAACGGGGTTCCGATGAGCAACCAGCGCAAACCACACCTGATCCGCGGCATCCTTGCCGGTGCCGCCGGCGGTTTCGCCGCTTCCTGGGTCATGAATCAGTTCATGGCCGGGCCCGGCCAGCAGCTTCAAAAAGCCATTGCCAACAACACCGGGCAGGAGCCCTCCGCAAAACAAAGCGGAGAATCCGAAGACGCCACCATGAAAACCGCAGACGCCCTCGTCCATGCCGCGACCGGCGGCCGCCATCTTTCGTGGTCTGATCGCGAAACCGGCGGGTCCATTGTCCACTACACCTTTGGCGCGCTGGCCGGCGGACTCTACGGCGGACTCGCCGAGTACTCCCAAACTGTGCGCTCCGGTTTCGGCCTCAGTTTCGGCACCGCGCTCTTTATCGGTGCTGACATGATCGGTGTCCCCGCCTTCCACCTTTCCCCACCCGTCACCGAGCAATCTCCCAAAACCCTCGTCGGCCCCCTCGCCGCGCACCTGGTCTACGCCGTCACCACCGAGCTGGTCCGGCGCGGTACCCGTACAGCGCTCTAGAAGGTCCTTTTGGAGACAGACTACCCGGCGCGGAGTGCTCATCAGCCCGCGCCGGGCCGGTCCAACTCTTCGTGATCGACTCGCGTTAGGTCACGCTTTGTTCGGATACAAAACAGCCTGCGCATTCCCATGATCCGGTTTCCCTCCCCTGATACATTCTCGGAGGAGGAGCCTGCGCATGGAGGGAGTGAAATACGAGCCTGACACCACGGCAACCAGCGAAAGTCGTGCTTTCCACGTGGAGAACGGCACGCGGCAGGATCGAGGGGCGCATCTTTGGACCGTTTGCGTTGCGCTCCTTTTGGCCCTCGCTGTTGCCGGTCCGCTGGTCTTCGGCTTGCCGCTGCTGAACGGGTTCAACGGCGCGGACTCGAACTTCAACCTGCAATTAGTGCAGGGCTACACGAGCGCAATGCATGCCGGGCAGCTGTTCCCCCGCTGGCTTCCGGATGCGAATGCGGGCTTCGGTTCGCCGGTTTTTTATTTTTACGGGCGACTGCCGTTTTTTGTCGCTGGCGGCTTTGCCGTTCTGCTTCATGTCAGTGCGGCGGCGGCGCTGCTGTGGGGGATGGGTTTGTTTCGGCTGCTCGCCTTCTTTACCTGCCGTGCATGGCTGCGGCAAAGTGCCGGCCCGCGCGCGGCTGACTCCGGAGCCCTTGCATTCGTGGCCGTGCCGTTCGCCATGATGCTCAACTCCATTGGACGCATCGGCTATGCAGAGACGGCGGCCACCGCCCTGATCCCACTGCTCTTGCTTTCGGTCGAGCGCATCAGCCGTACTCGGCAATCCATGGCCCGGCAGGCAAGCTGGCTGGCGCTCCTCTACGCGGCGCTTGCGGCGACGCACCTGCCGCAAACCTTGCTTGCGTTTGCCGTGGCAAGTTTGTACGCGATTCTTCTTCGGGGATGGCCCGCGCTGCTCGTCAACGCCGTGGGCGCGGCCTGCGGGCTGCTGCTTTCCGGCCCCAGCGTGCTGCCCGCGATACGGATGCAGAGTTTGATCACCCCGCTCGGCTGGCGTGGAGACCCGTATCTCGATATCCGCAACAACTTTCTTTTCACCCTTTCGCGATTGCACCTTTACCACTTTTTCGCCCAGGAGCTGTATCTCTATAGCTCCTGGTTGCTGTGCCTGCTGGTTCTGCTCCTGGCTGCCTTTCATCCCGAGTTGCGGCTGAAGCTGGGGAGGCGCGAACGAGCTTTGCTCGTTTCCCTGGCGGTGTGCCTGCTGGCCATGACGGAGCTGTTCTGGCCGCTGTGGGTGTACCTGCCGACCCTGCGCACGATTCAGTTTCCCTGGCGACTGTTTCCGTCCGGCATTGCCTTGGCCGCCGGCCTCCTCGCTGCACTGGTCCGCACCGGCGGCAAACGGGGGCGCGTTCTGCTCGGCGTGCTCGGCCTCATGGTGGTCGGCCAGGTGGGGATCATGGGCACAGGGTTCTTTTTGTCTCAGGCCGCGGGTCAGCGCTTTGCGGAACACGCGCCGTTTTTTGTCACCTATCGATTGCCCCACTACGCGCCGTCAGGGATGAGAGAAAGGCCGAAATACGCTCAAATCCGCAGCTTTCCCCCTGAGTACATCCCGGCAGCCGCCCACGACGCCGGCTGGCATGTGAGCAGTGACCAGAAGGAGTTGCTGCTCGGCACACAAAAGTCGGTCCAGCTTCCCGAGCCCCCGCCGGGCCTTCAGGAAGCCCGAAATTCCGATGGCTCCATCACGCTTCGCGGTGTGCTCGTTCGCCCGGTTTCCCTCCTGCTGCCGTCCTTTTACTTTCCCGATGAAGGAGTCTTCGGTCCTGGGCAGGGTGCGCTTTCTCCCGATGCGTCCAGCGGACTCACTCGCCTGGCTTTGCCCGCCGGTTCGTTCAACATTCGCGTGGCCCATGCGTCGCCGACCTCGACCGTAACGCTTGGCCGCTACGCCAGTGTTTCCGGAGCGATCCTCATTGCTCTCTTGTTCGCCCTGTCGTTCACACGTTCCGCGATGGCCAACACGGGCGGTCCTGCCGTGCCTACGCTCGGGGATGCCGAAGGGAAATAAGCAAGCCTCCTGGTTCCGCCGATGCCATTTCCCGGGCCATACGCGCGGCGTGCAGCGAGGGTCGGCTTTGGGCCGCGGTTGCGCGCAGCATCCCCTTCGTCCCGCAATCGCGCTTCAAGCTCCGAGCGGTTTTGAACGGCGCCGCCGCTGACATCACCATGCTGGCGATACCATGGATAAGGTGTCCTCCCTTACCCAATTTGCACGCGTTCCCCTCGAGTGGGACCGCTTTCTCGCGCTGCTCGCCCCCTACGCCGCCTCGCCGCTCGGCCGCGACTGGCTCGCCGCGCTCGCCCCATCGGGTGACCTCCCGTCCATCGAGCGCGAGCACGCCCTGGTGCAGGAAATGCAGCTGCTGCTCGCCGAAGGCGTTCGTCCCGCGCTCGCGAGCCTGTCGGACCCCACGCAGCTCCTTGCAAAATCGCGCCTGACCGGGGCCGCGCTTGAACCCGAAGAGATCCGCACCCTGCTCCAGCTCGCCGGGGCCATCTCCTCCTGGGCCGGCACGGTCCGCAACCCGCCCGACCGCTACCGCAACGGCGGTCTGCCCGGCCTCCGGGCCCTGTCCGAACCCATCGTCGACGCAGACCTCCAGCCGCTCGTCGAGTCCATCGAAGCGAAACTGCTGCCCGACGGCTCGCTCACCGATTCTGCTTCCCCCGAGCTCGGCCGCATCCGCCGCGAGATCGACCGCCAGCAACGCACCATCGAGGACTCCCTGCGCTCCGCCCTGCGCCGCTTGTCCGAAGGCGGATCGACCCAGGAAGACCTCATCACCATCCGCGGCGACCGCTTCGTCATCCCCGTCAAGGCCGAGAGCAAGCGCAAGGTGTCGGGCGTGGTGCACGGGGCCAGCTCCTCCGGGCAGACCGTCTACCTCGAGCCGCTCGAAACCATCGAGCTCAACAACGACCTGGTGCGCTTGTTCGAGGACGAGCTTGCGGAAATTCACCGCATCTTTCTCGCGATCACGGCGCAGCTTGCGGCGCAATCGCACATTCTTGTCCCCGGGGCCGAAATCCTCGCCGTCGTCGAAACCCTCGTCATCCGGGCCCGCTTCGCGCAGGAGTACGACTGCGTGCGGCCGCGCTTCACCACCGGCCCACAAGCCGAGCTGCGCCTCGTCGCCGCGCGGCACCCCCTGCTCGAACACCGTCTGCGGGAGCAAAGCAAAACCGCCTACGCGGCCAGCGGCCACTTCGTGGCGGGTACTCGTGAAAACAGCGGCGGCGAAGACGGCGCGGCAGGTCTGGCTACCCAGGCCGTCACAGACGCAAGCGCCTCGCCGAAGGCGACGCCAGCCCCACCGCAGGTGGTTCCCCTTTCGTTGGCGCTCGAGCCGGACAAGCGGCAGCTCATCATCTCCGGCCCCAACACCGGGGGCAAAACCGTCGGCCTCAAAACCACGGGCCTCCTTGCGCTCATCGCCCAGGCCGGCATCCCGGTCCCGGCGTTTGAGGCCACCCTGCCGGTGCTTTCGGCCGTGCTGGCCGACATCGGCGACGCGCAGTCCATTGAGCAAAACCTGTCCACTTTTTCCGCCCACATCACCAACCTCAACCGCCTCAGCTCGCTCGCCGGCCCGGGAACGCTGGTCCTCATCGACGAGCTCGGCTCCGCTACCGACCCCGACGAAGGCGCTGCCCTGGCCGTCGCCATCGCCGAACACTTTCTCGGCTCCGGCGCGTGGTCCATCATCTCCACCCACCACACCTCGCTCAAGATCTACGGCGAAACCACGCCCGGCGTCATCAATGCGGCCGTCGGCTTCAACGCCGAAACACTCGCGCCCACCTATGAGCTGCGCCAGGGCGTGCCTGGCGCATCCGCCGGCATCAACATCGCCGCGCGCCTCGGTCTAGCGACGCCCATCATCGAGCGCGCCCGCGCCCGCATGACCACGCAGGCCCTCGACATCGGCCAGTTTCTCGACCGGCTCCACGCCGAAATCGCCTCGCTCGGCGACGAACGCCTTCGCGTGCAGAAGGAAGAAAAGGCCCTGAAACAAGAGCGTCACCGGCTCGAAACCGAGGGGGCGCAGGAGATGCGAGCTCGTCTGCGCGAGCTTGAAAACGAGCTCAATGCCCTTCTGCGCGACCTGGAAGCGAAATCGAAAGAAGCCGTGCAGTCCATCGAGGACCGCGCCGCCCGCGAAAAAGCCCAGGCCGAAGGGGAGCGCCGCGCCGCCCGGCTCCGCCGCGAGTTTTCCGAGCAGTTCACTGCGCAGGTCCGGCAGCGCAAGCCCAGCCCCATGCAGCAGGCCGCCGCGCAGGTTGCCGCTCGACAGCGCGACCCACGCCTCGCCGTCACCGGCGACATCGTCAAACTCCGGATCGGCCAGCAGGGCCGCGTCACCCGCGAGCTCGACGCTAACAATATCGAAGTTTCGATCGGCAGCATGAAGATGCGCGTCCGCCGGGCTGATATCGCGGCCATCGTGCAGGCCGCCGCCAGCACCGCGCCTGCCTCGCCTACTCCCGTGCAGGCCGCCGCCGGCAAACGCAACATCACGGTTCGCACCGCGCGCGACTCCGACGACGAACTCGGCTCAGCCGTGCAGAGCGAGATCAATGTCATCGGCCTCACCGCCGATCATGCCGAAGACGAAGTGCAAAAGTTTATCGACCAGGCATTTCTTTCAGGCCTGCCCCGCGTCCGCGTCGTCCACGGCACCGGTATGGGCGTCCTGCGCCGCACCCTGCGCGCCGCCCTCGGCCGCCATCCACACGTCGCCACTGTCACCGAGGCCGACCAGTACGAAGGCGGCCAGGGTGCAACCGTGGTCGAACTGCGGCAGTAACGCCGGATTTCGCTCGTCGGTATCGCGGCTACCCGTTAGCCCGTCAGCAGGGTGATGGAAGCACTGGTTCGGGCGCGGAAAGCCTTGCGAACCAGCCTGCTTTCCCGGCTGACCTGGCGAGCCGGTTGGCTCCTTGACCTGCAGCATCAACAGGAGCCCGCCGTTTCTACTTCTCGGCCTTTTCAGGCTTTTCCGCCTTTTCGCCCTTTTCAGCAACCTTCTTGACCGGCGCGATCGCGTCCTTGGCCGCCTTCGCGATGCGGAACTTGACGACCGTCTTGGCCTTGATCTTGATCGCTTCGCCCGTTTGGGGGTTGCGGCCCGTGCGTGCCTTGCGCTCTGCCTTGACCAGGCGACCCAGCCCAGGGATTACAAAAACGCCATTCTTCTTCGTTTCCTTGACGGCGGTATCGGTCAGCAGGTCGAAAAAGGCGACGGTCTGCTTGCTGGTGAGTTCGAGCTTTTCGGCCATCTGGCGTACCAGGGCGGTTTTGGTGAGCGATGTTGCCATGCGGTGTTCTCCTTAAAAGTGCTGCCTGAAAGTTGAGCCTGGAGCTACAGGCGTTTCCCCAACAATGACGCGGGTTTTGAACAAGCCTGCCGGGGTTTACCATCGCGGTTTCACAAGCCCTTGTCAACATAAAAACCAGTGTTTTCGCGGGTGCGGTAGCTTCCGGCTCACTATTTGGCCCATTTTGGCGGGTTTTTGCGCGTCTTGACCATTACTTTGGTCCTCAATGACGCCCTGCGGCATGGCGGTGTTTGACAACAGAGGGGCCCCGCGTCACCACCGTACCAGCCACCGGGCGGCCAGGCTCACGCGGCCCGCTCGCGCTGTTCCTGCTTCAGGCTTTCCATGTCGATCACGTAGCGAAAGCGAACCTCACCCGCCTCGACCTGCTTGTAAGCGTCATTGATCTCCTGGATCGGAATGATCTGGATATCAGGCCCGATCCCATGCTCCGCGCAAAAGTCGAGAACCTCCTGCGTTTCAGCGATGTTGCCGATCAGCGAACCCGCCACGCCACGGCGCATCTGGGCCGTTTGCATGTTGTTGATCGGGGCCAGCGGCTCCAGCGCACCGCAAACCACCAGCGTTTTATCCCGTTTCAGCAAAGGAATAAACGGGTTCACATCATGCTTCTGCGGAATGGTTGAAAGAAGGAAGTCAAAGGAGCCCTTATGCTCGGCCTGCAATTTCTTATCCTTCTTGAAAGCATCCTCGTCGATGCCCGTTACACCCAGCCGCTGGGCCTCGGAAAGCTTTTCCTCGGTGGTTGTAAACAGGTACACCTCCGCGCCCAAGGCCTTGGCAAGCTTCGCTGCCATATCGCCTAGCCCGCCGAAGCCGATAATGCCGACCTTGTCACCCTTGCCCACGCCCCAATGCTTCATCGGCGAAAAGGTAGTCACCCCGGCACACAGAATCGGCGCGGCCACCTCAGGCTTCAGCCCCGCAGGGATCTTCAGCACAAAGTCTTCCGGCACCACGACTGACGTGGAGTAGCCGCCATAAGTATTATCGCGGCCATACATATTGCTGTTATCGGGGGTTTGCTTGGCCGGACCCATAGGTCCGTTGTAAGTGGCAAGCCACGAGTTCGGACCTTCGCAGTAGTTCTGCTCGCCGGCCTTGCAGGCTTCACACTCCCGGCACGAGTCAATCATGCAGCCGACGCCGACCAGGTCCCCGACCTTGTGCTGGGTGACGGACGAACCGTGGGAGGTAACCCGGCCAACGATCTCGTGGCCCGGCATGCACGGGTACACGGTATTGCCCCACTCATTCTTCGCCTGGTGAATGTCAGAGTGGCAAACGCCGCAGAACAGGACGTCGATCTCCACTTCATGCGGGTTGGGCGCTTCGCGCTGGAACTCGATGGGGCGAAGACGGCTAAAGGAATGCTGGGCGGCGTAGCCGAAAGCTGGTTTCATGAACGTCTTAAACTCCTGGGGGGAATGCTTCCAGAAGGGTAAGAAGCCAAAAGATGCCGCCGAGCAGCGTCGCCAGGGCGTCCGTTCGCTTACAAACGAACTACTTCGTGCCGCCTGGCCGCGGCAGTCTCCTGGCCGCTCCACCCGGCAACGCCTTGGGTGACAAATCTTCGGCGTTCGGAGCCGGCCCGGCCGATTTTTTCGCCGCGCTTTTCTTGGCTGCTTTCTTGGCGGGCGCTTTTTTGGCTGCCGCCTTCGCCGGGGCTTTCTTGGCCGCCGACTTTTTCGCTGCCTTTTTGGCCGGGGCCTTTTTGGCGGCTTTCTTGGCGCTCTTCTTCGCCGGAACTATCTCCGCCTCATCGGCGTCGACAGGGAGCGAGCCAGGGTCATCGTCGACGATGCCTGGTCCACCTTCACCCGCACCACCCGCGAGCTTTTTTAGAGCGGCTTGCTTTTTCGGAGCCTTTTTGCGCGCAGCCGCGGTTTTCTCATTCAGCGCGGCTGCCAGCTCGTGCGTCGCCACATTGCGGGCCGACTTGCGCAGCCGCTCGATGTCGTAGAACTCGCGTGTTTGCTCGGTAAAGACGTGGACCACAAAATCGACATAGTCCAGCAGGATCCACTCACCCTGCCGGCGACCTTCCACCGACTTGGCATAGGTGCCGAACTCGCGCTTCAAGCGCAGCTCAATCTCGTCAGCGATGGCCCCGGTTTGCCGGGTGTTGGTGCCCGAGGTGACCAGGAAAAAGTCGGTAAAGCCGGCATCCATTGGGTCCAGCTCAAGAATGCGAGTATCGGTCGCCTTTTTGTCCTCGCAAATTTGCGCGGCAAGCAGCACCATGGCACGGGTTTCAGCAGTTACGGGCACACGTTTACCGTAGCACGGGGTCGCGGCCGCCGTAGAGGCGGTGCTCGCGAATCAGGGCCTCCACCGGCCGCGTCAGAAAAGGAGTGCTTTCGCCGCGGGCGAGCGCCTCGCGAATGCGGGTCGCGGTTGCAGGATCGTGGAGGTCGGGCAGCAGGTGGAGCGGCGTCCCCACGCGGCCCAGCGGATCGAGAACAGCCTGCGTCAGCACCGGTCCGGGTGCGCTGCTCTGCCGACCCAGGCAGTAGCCCGCCGGCAAGGCTCTCGCCAGGTCGTCCAGCGGAAAACCGGGGCGCGCCGCCAGGATCCATCCATCGAGCAACCCGCCCGCCTGCGGCAGCTGTAGCAGCTGTTCCGGCGAGCGCCAGTGATGCAGCGTCAAAAACGAATCGGCACCCGCCAGAAAAAACAGCTCCGCCCCCGCAGGAAGCCTTGGCCGAAGTCGCGCGAGCGTGTCCACCGTGTAGTTCGGAACAGGGTTCGGGGTGTAGTCCGGGGTGGGTTTCGGCACGCCGTCCAACCCGGTCGAAATCGGCGCGTCCGCATCCGAGGCCTGGAGCCGGTCTTCCCCCTCCACCAGCAGCTCGACCATCCGCAGGCGCTCGGCAAACGTGGCCCCGTGGCGCGTTTTCAGCGGCTGCCGGCCCGTAGGGGCCAGCAATACCCGGTCCAGTTGCAGCCGCTGCGCCGCCGCACGCGCAATGGCAAGGTG
>CAXTYP010000009.1:0-19630 GCA_964248435.1 uncultured Acidobacteriaceae bacterium
CTGGCCATTGCCATGGCACAGCAGGGCGGCCTCGGTGTGATCCACCGCAATCTTTCGGTCGAGCAGCAGGCAGCCGAGGTCGACAAGGTCAAGCGTTCGGAAAGCGGCATGATCGTCGACCCGGTCACGATCGCGCCGGAGCAGCTGATCTCGGACGCACTGGACGTGATGCGGCGCTACAAGATTTCAGGCGTGCCCGTGACCCAGGGACGACGGCTGGTCGGCATCCTGACCAATCGCGACCTGCGCTTTGAAACGCGGACAGACATTCCCGTGTCGGCCGTGATGACCAAGAAAGACCTGATCACGGTGCCGGTCGGCACGACGCTCGAAGACGCGGAAGCCATCCTGCACGACCACCGCGTTGAAAAGCTGCTGGTCGTCAACGGCGACTACGAGCTCAAAGGCCTGATCACGGTCAAAGACATCCAGAAAAAACTGAAGTATCCAAACGCGTCGAAAGACCCGCAAGGGCGTTTGCGCGTGGGCGCGGCTATTGGCGCGACCGGCGACTACCTGGAGCGGGCAGCCGAGCTGATTCGCGCACGCTGCGACGCCTTGTCGATTGATTCGGCGCACGGGCACTCTTCGCGCGTGCTGGAAGCGGTCCGCGAGGTCAAAAGACACTTTCCGGACACGGACCTGCTGGCCGGCAACGTGGCTACTTATGAAGGCGCCCTGGCGCTGATGGAAGCGGGAGCGGATGCAGTCAAGGTGGGGATTGGGCCTGGATCGATCTGCACGACCCGCATGGTGACCGGCGCGGGCATGCCGCAGATCACGGCCATCTCGGAGGCCTACCGTGCCGGGCGCGAGCGCGGGGTGCCGGTGATCGCTGATGGGGGCATCAAGTATTCGGGCGACCTGACCAAGGCGATTGCCGCCGGCGCGGACGCGATCATGATCGGGTCACTCTTTGCGGGTGTGGACGAGAGCCCCGGCGAGACCATTTTGTACCAGGGACGCTCGTTCAAAGCCTACCGGGGCATGGGGAGCCTGTCGGCGATGGCGCAGGGCTCAGGCGAGCGGTATTTTCAGAGCTCCCGCGACCTAGAGGGCGACGTGCCCGCGCGAGCCGAGGGAGTTGTCGACCGCGAGCGCAACGCCGGCAATCGACTGACCAAGTTCGTACCAGAAGGCATTGAAGGCCGCGTGCCGCATCGCGGGCCGCTGGAAGCGATGGTGCACCAGCTGGTCGGCGGCTTGAAGTCGGGGATGGGCTACCTGGGCTGCTCAACAGTCGCGGAGCTCAAAGAAAACGCGCGCTTTGTGCGGATCTCCGGTGCCGGGCTGCGTGAAAGCCACGTGCACGACGTGATCATCACGCGGGAAGCGCCGAACTATCACGTGGAGTAGGTGCGCTTTGGGGAGGCGTCCAGCCATCCGCGGAATCTTCAGAAAGAAAGCCGCCTTTACAGGCGGCTTCTGCTTTTGTGGGTCGCATACGGCTTCGACGTCAGGCCGTTCACGCCACTGCTGGTGTGGCTGACGCAACGGACCGGCGGCTGTGATGCGGGGGATCTTACGCTTGCGGCTCTTCGCCCTCGGTGCCCGGGACAGGACCATTGGCGGCAAGCGCTGCCTGCATCTCTTCACGACGCTTTTCGCGAGCTTCGGCGCGCTTTTGGCGCTTTTCGTCGAGCACTTGCTCGGCTCCCAGCAGCTCGATGAGCGCGGTTTCGCCGCCATCGCCCTTGCGGAAGCCGGTACGCACGATGCGCAGGTAGCCGCCCTGGCGATCACCGTAGCGGGGGGCGACGGTCTCGAAAAGACGGGTGACGGACTCGCGCGTCATCATAAAGGCAAGCGCCTGGCGGCGGGAGTGCAGGTCGCCGCGCTTGCCCAGGGTGATCATCTTTTCAACCAGCGGGCGAACGGCCTTGGCCTTGGTCACCGTGGTCTCGACGCGGTCCTCCATTAGGATGGATGTGGTGAGATTGCGAAGAAGCGCCCGGCGGTGCGGCGTTTTGCGTCCGAGTTTGAATCCTGCTTTGCGATGGCGCATGCGTGGTCTCTCTTTAAGTACGAATCTTGGGTCTTACAATCTCGTGCCGCAAAAATCCGGCGCTCGCCCTTGTAAAGGGAGACGAGCGCCGGCGGTTTTAGAAGTTCTCCGTCTCGTTCTGGAACTGCAGGTCGGAGTCGTCGTCGAGGATCTCGTCTTCCTCGTCATCGAAGCGGCTGTACTGGCTTGAAGCCAGCTGCTGCGACGGAAGAATCGAGGTCGGACCCGGCACGGCATTGCCTTGCTCGTCGATCTTCATGCCCAAGGAAAGGCCCATCTGTGCAAGGATTTCCTTGATCTCGTTGAGCGACTTGCGACCGAAGTTCTTGGTCTTCAGCATCTCGGCTTCGGTCTTTTGCACCAGCTCGCCGATCGACTGAATATTGGCGTTCTTCAGGCAGTTGTAGGAACGAACACTGAGCTCGAGCTCTTCGACGGAACGGTTGAGATTGTCATTGCGCAACAGGCCGCGACCATCGTCCATGTGCCCATCAAGCTCGATCTCTTCTTCGAAGTTGATAAAGATGCTCATGTGGTCCTTGAGCAACTTCGCGGCCAGTCCGACAGCGTCCGCCGGCACAACGGACCCGTTGGTCCAGACTTCGAGTGTGAGCTTGTCGTAGTCGGTGATCTGACCGAGACGCGCCGCTTCCACAGCGTAGTTGACCTTGCGAACGGGCGAGTGGACGGAGTCGACCGGCATGAAACCAATACCAAGGTCGGCGTCGAAGTTGCGATCCGCGGAGATGTAGCCGCGCCCGCGCTTCAGGCGCATTTCCATGTCGAGCTTGCCGCCTTCGGAAACGGTCGCGATGTAAACATCCTTGTCGAGGATTTCGACGTCGCCGTCGGCTTCGATCATGCCGGAGGTGACGATGCCCGGTTCATCGATGCGGACATAAAGTGCCTTGGGACCATCGCCGGAAAGCTTGAACGGGATCTGCTTCAGGTTCAGGATGATATCGGTCGCATCCTCAACCACGCCCGGAATGGACTGGAATTCGTGCAGTACGCCCTCGATGCGAACGGCGGTGACGGCGGCGCCTTCAATCGCACTCAAAAGGGTGCGGCGTAAGGAATTGCCGATCGTGGTGCCGAAGCCGCGTTCAAACGGCTGGGCCTGAAACTTGCCGTAACGATCCGTAAGGGTCTCGGTATCTACCTGGAGGCGCTTGGGGCGTTGAAAACCTCTCCACAACATAAGTACTTCTCCTTATGCGCGCCTTGCGATGCATTCTGCTCAGGTTCGCGCTTCATACCGCCTACGCGGCCGCGGTCTCATCCGGGGCATACCCCCGGTGTGACGTGTACTTGGAGTACACATCACCATGTGACCGCATTCTGCGTAGGAATAGGACTACTTCGAGTATAGTTCGACGATCAGCTGTTCGTTGACGGGCAGCTGGATATCCTCGCGCTTCGGCAGCGCCAGGATCTTGCCTGACAGCTCGGCCGCGTTGATCTGCAGCCAGTTGGGCGTCGGCTGATGCGAAGCAAATTCGCGCGAGCTTTCAATGACGCCGAACTTGGTCGCGTTTGGACGAATCTTGATCTCATCGCCAATCGACACCTGGAACGAAGGGATATTGACCTTGCGGCCATTCACTTCCACGTGGCCGTGGCGCACGATCTGCCGTGCCTGCCGGCGCGAGCTGGCATAGCCGAGGCGGTAGGCGACATTGTCGAGACGCCGCTCCAATTGCTGAAGGAGCAGCTCGCCCGTGACGCCGGTCGAGGTCGCGGCCTTCTCGTAGTAGGCGCGGAACTGCCCTTCAAGCGCAAAGTAGATGCGCTTGGCTTTCTGCTTTTCACGCAGCTGCAGGCCGTAGCCGACGATCTTGGCCTTGCGGTCGCGGCCATGCTGGCCGGGAGCAAAATTGCGCTTTTCGATCGCGCACTTCTCGGAAAAGCAGCGGGTGCCCTTCAGGAATAACTTCATGCCTTCGCGACGGCAAAGGCGGCAAACAGGTCCGGTGTAACGTGCCATGGTGAGGCTCCTCTGGTTCGGGTGACGACCGGTTTACGCGGCTTAGCGCTGCTTCGTCCCGGTCCGAATAGATGTTGCGAGAAGCGCCGGAACACGCCACGAAGTGGACGCGTCCCGCGCAGGGGGTTTTAATTTTGTTACACGCGCCGGCGCTTGGGCGGGCGGCAACCGTTGTGCGGGATCGGCGTGACATCACGGATCGAGCGCACATCAATACCCGCCGCGGCCAGCGCACGAACAGCCGACTCGCGACCCGAGCCGGGGCCGGACACACGCACATCGACCGAACGCAGGCCGTGATCGCGGGCCTGGTTCGCGGCATTTTGCGCCGCCTGCTGCGCCGCGAACGGGGTGCCCTTGCGCGAACCGCGGAAGCCGAGCGAGCCCGAGCTCTTCCACGATAGCGTGTTGCCCTGCCCGTCGGTGATCGTCACGATGGTGTTGTTGAAGGTCGCCTGGATGTGCACGAGGCCAAATGGAACATTTTTGCGCTCGCGCTTTTTGAACTTCTTGTTTTTGCCGGTCTTGGCGGCGCCGCCTTTTTGCTGCTTCTGTGCCTTCGCCATTACTTGGTTGCCTTTTTCTTTCCGGCCACGGTGCCCTTGCGCGGACCCTTGCGCGTGCGTGCATTGGTGTGCGAGCGCTGGCCGCGCACGGGCAGGTTGCGGCGGTGGCGCAAGCCGCGGTAGCTCTGGATGTCGATCAGCCGCTTGATGTTCATGGAAACATCCTTGCGGAGGTCGCCTTCCACCGAGCCTTCCTGCTCAATCACCTGGCGGATGCGGTTGATTTCGTCTTCGCTCAGCTCGCCGAGCTTGCGAAAAGGGTCAATATCGGCCTTGGTCAATACACGCAGGGCGCGTGGATTGCCGATGCCGTAGATGTAGGTCAGCGCGATCCGTGTCTGCTTGTTGTTCGGCAGGTCGACGCCAGAAATACGTGCCATACGGTGTGTCCTTTTGCCCGGATACGGAACGGCTCCGTCAGGGCTGTTGCGCCGGCAGCTACCGGCTGGTGGCGCGGTCCTCAGGTTCATCGCACGCTCATTGTGTCTGGAGCGAACTCGCCCGTGAACTCGCAATTGTTTTCCGCGGACCAGCAAGGCCCGCGGCGCGACGGGGCCTAGCCCTGGCGCTGCTTGTGCTTGGCAACCTCGCAGATGACCCGCACGACGCCGCGGCGGTTGATCACCTTGCACTTGTCACAAATCTTTTTAACGGATGCACGAACCTTCATCTTGATTCCTTTCCCTTACTTGTAGCGGTACACGATACGGCCCCGGGTCAGGTCATAGGGGCTGAGTTCGACAGCCACCCGGTCGCCCGGCAGAATGCGAATGAAGTTCTTGCGCATCCGCCCCGATACATGTGCCAGCACCTGGTGCTTGTTTTCCAGTTCTACCTTGAACATGGCATTGGGCAGTGTTTCGACCACCGTTGCCATGACCTCAATTGCGTCTTCCTTCGACACCCGATTCCCAATTCCGCTCCGGGCGGCTTTTGCCCGCCCCGAAGCTACCCACTTCGTCAGCTGTGCGCGTTAGCGCGTCAGCACTTCCACCCCGTTGGCCGTCACTGCCACCGTGTGCTCAAAATGAGCGCTGCGGCTGCCGTCGACTGTCACCGCGGTCCAGCCATCCTTCAATACCTGCACCGCAGCTTTGCCGGCGTTCACCATTGGCTCGATGCAGAAGACCATCCCTTCGCGGAGCTTCATGCCGCGGCCACGCTGCCCATAATTTGGCACCTGCGGGTCCTCGTGGAGCCGGGTTCCAATCCCATGGCCGACAAACTCCCGAACAACAGAAAAACCTTCCCGCTCGACCCGTTGCTGCACGGCCGCACCCACATCACCCAGAGTGCCGCCCTTCGCCACCGCCTCGATCCCGGCGGCGAGCGACGCCTCGGTCGCTTCGAGCAACCGCGCGGTTTTCTCATCCAGTCGCAAACCCACCGCGATTGTGGTCGCCGAATCACCGTAAAAACCGTCCAGGATCACACCCGTATCGATCGAGACAATATCGCCTTCGCGCAGGATGCGCTTGGGCGATGGAATGCCGTGCACGACCTCGTCATTGATGCTGGTGCAAAGCACGCAAGGGTAGGGCGTGCCCGCGGCTCCGCGGTAGCCCTTGAACGCCGGCGTTACCTTCAGCTCTTTGACCCGGGCGACCGCGATCTCTTCAAGATCCATGGTGCTGGTTCCGGGTTGCACATGCGGACGCACTGCATCGAGCAGCAGCCGGACAACTTCCCCGGCACGGCGCATCCGTGCAATCTCTTCCCCGGTTTTCAGCATCACGGCCATTGGCTTTGTTTTACTTCCTTGCAGCTTGCACTGCGGCTTCCACACGGCCGGCAACAATCTCCGGTTCGCCTTCGCCGTCAATCCTGATCAGCTGACCCAAGCCCTGGTAGTGCTCCAGAACCGGCGCGGTCTGCTGCTCATAGGCGTGCATGCGGCCCGCAAATACTGATTCCGAATCGTCGTCCCGACGCTCGAGCGGCGTCTCATCCGCGTCGCAAACACCCTCGCGCGCGGGTGGCTGGAGATACACGTTATAAATGCGCCCGCACTTCGGACAGATGCGGCGGCCCGTAATGCGACGCAGGAGTTGAGTATACTCAACCCCGATCGAGACCGCAACCAGAGGTACAGCCCCCCCGTGCCCAGCCAACTTCCCGTCCAGCCACTCTGCCTGTGCCAGGGTGCGCGGAAAGCCGTCCAGCATGTAGCCCTTGGCGGTGTCCGGCTTTGCCAGGCGCTCCTCGACCATGCGGTTGACCAGGTCGTCAGACACCAAGGTCCCAGCATCCATCAACTGCTTCGCCGCGAGGCCCAGCCCTGAACCGGAGGCGACATTGGCACGAAGGAGGTCGCCGGTCGAGATTTGCGGAATCGCCCACCGGCTGACCAGCAGCCTGGCCTGGGTTCCCTTGCCCACCCCCGGTGCTCCCATCAGGAGGATAGGGCCCGGTCGAAACTCCGAGGCGGTCGTCAACTACCAGGACCGCCTTCCGCGGATGCGGTTCTTCGCTGAAAATCCTTCATAGTGCCGCATAATAAGCTGCGACTCCACCTGGTTAACCGTATCCATAGCCACGCCGACCACGATCAACAAGGAGGTACCGCCGAAATAGAAGTTGAAGCCAAGTCCGTTGGTCATCCACAAGGGAAAGTGCTCAAAAACCCCACCCACCAGGGGCAGGTGATTGAGGTGGATGCCGGAGATCAGGATTTGCGGTACCAGCGAGATCAGGATGAGGTAAAGAGCGCCGACCAGGGTGAGCCGGGTCAGGATGTCGTTGATGTAGTCCGAAGTCCGCTTGCCCGGCCGGATCCCCGGGATAAAACCGCCATACTTTCGCATGTTGTCCGCAATATCGTCGGGGCGAAAAACGATGGAGATATAGAAGTATGCGAAAAAGATGATCGCAACCACGTAAAGCAGCTCGTACCAGGGTTCGCCCGCGCGGAGCCCGTCAAAAATCCGCGTCAGCACGGCGGAGTTCTTGACAAACTGCGCTTGGCCGAAGAGCAAGGGCGCAGCCAGCACGGAGGATGCGAAGATCACGGGCATCACACCGCCGGAGTTGACCTTAAGCGGCAGATGGGTGGACTGGCCGCCCATCATGCGGCGGCCCACGATGCGCTTGGCATACTGCACCGGCACCCTGCGCTCCGAACGCTCCACGTAGACGATGAATGCCACCAGCAGGGCCATCGCGACCACCAGCAGCACCAGCGCCGGGATCGTGAGGGCACCGAACTTTTCTGTCCGCGCGGTTTGTACCAGCTCCGCGATGCCGCGCGGCAGCCCGACAATGATGCCTGAAAAGATCAGCAGGCTCATGCCATTGCCGATACCGCGATCGGTAATCTGCTCGCCCAGCCACATAATAAAGGCGGTGCCGGTGGTCAGCGTCACAATGGTCAGCAGGATAAAGCTTGGGCCGGGGTGGAGAGCGATCTGCTGTCCGCCGGAGCCATGGGACAACCCCACCGCCAGCGCGGTCGACTGCACAATGCCCAGCAGGATGGTCACATAGCGAGTCCACTGGGTGATCTTGCGACGCCCGGACTCGCCTTCCTTTTGGAGCCGCGCCAACGGCTCGTAGACCACCGTGAGCAGTTGAAAGATGATCGAGGCAGTGATGTAAGGCATGATGCCCAGCGCAAACACCGTCATGCGGCTCAGGTTGCCGCCGCTGAACAGGTCCACCAGGCCGAGCGGGGAACCACTTTGCGATTTGAAAAAGTTGGCCACGGCAGCCGTGTTGATGCCGGGCGTCGGGATATGCGCGCCGAGGCGGTACACCGCCAGCATGCCAAAGGTGAACAGCACCCGGTTGCGCAGCTCGGGAATGCGAAAGATGTTGAGGAACTTTTCCAGCATGCGGCGGCTCTTCTCTGCGGAGATACAACACGTTCAGCATACAGCGAAAAGCAGTGTGCGCCGGGCGCACACTGCCTTTCAACCATGGGGATCGCAGCCCGCGGTCAGGCGGCGATCAGGATAGCCTTGCCGCCGGCGGCTTCAATCTTTTGCTGCGCGGATTTGGAGAACTTGTGCGCGTGAACGGTGACCGCCAGGGTCAACTCGCCCGTTCCAAGGATTTTAATCAGTTCATTGCGCCGCTTCAGGAAGCCCAGCGTGTGGAGCTTCTCGTGCGTCAGCTCGGTTTCCCCCATCTCCTCGATCCGACACAGATTCAATACGGTGTATTCGGTACGAAAGATGTTGGTAAAGCCGCGCTTGGGCAGCCGGCGGTGCAGCGGCATCTGGCCGCCCTCAAAGCCACGCATCAGGCTCGAGCCCGACCGTGATCCCTGACCCTTGTGTCCGCGGCCCGAGGTTTTGCCCGTGCCGGAGCCCATGCCGCGGCCGACGCGCTTTTTGTTCCGGTTCGCCTTGGCCGGGGCGCGGAGATTGGATAAATTCACTGTGTCCTCGCTAACGCCGGCCGTGGCCGACTCGCTTGATCCCGGCCGGGTTTCACGGCTGGGTCGTACTTGCCGGGGCCCTTTGACGAGCGGATCCCGGGGGGTTGATGAAAATGTCAGGCGGCGCGGACTGCCGCGCACACCAGCGGGTGAACCCTGAACTAGCTTTCCAGAACTAGCTTTCCAGGATCCGGACCAGGTGCGGAATCTTCTTCACCATGCCCCGGATGGACGGGGTATCTTCGCGTTCCACCACCTGCTGAAGACGCGTAAAGCCCAGTCCCTTCACCACCGATTTGTGTTTGACCGGTGCCTGGATCTTGGAACGGTAGTACTGGAGACGCAGCATCGGGGTTTGTTCGGCCATGGCTAAAGCTCCTCTACAGTCTTGCCGCGCAGTGCGGCGACTTCAGCCCGGTCGCGCAGCTGAACCAACGCGTCAAACGTGGCTTTCACGACATTGTGGGGGTTCGCGGTGCCGAGACTCTTGGTCAGCACGTTCTGCACGCCGGCCGAGGTCATGACTGCACGCACCGCGCCACCGGCAATCACGCCCGTACCTTCCGGCGCCGGTTTGAGTAGCACCTGGCCCGAGCCAAACCGGCCCAGCACCTGGTGAGGGATCGTGGTCTCGGTCAGGTTGATACGCACCAGGTTTTTCTTGGCAGACTCGATGCCCTTCCGAATTGCCTGGGGCACCTCCTTCGCCTTGCCGGAGCCATACCCAACCACGCCCGAGGCCGGGTCGCCAATCACGACCAGAGCCGCGAATGACATGTTCTTGCCGCCCTTGACGACCTTGGTGACGCGATTGATGGCGACAACCTGGTCCTTCAGGTTGAACTGTCCCGCGTCCAGCTTTCTTGTACTGATTGCCATGTGTGCTGCCTCTTCAATGTCCAACTTTGTAGAAAACCGCCGCCGCTCATGAAGCCCGGCTTGTTCGTGGTTTAGAACTCCAGGCCAGCCGCACGGGCGGCGTCGGCCAGGGCCTTGATGCGCCCGTGGTACAGGTAGCCGCCACGATCAAACGTCACCTTGCCGATACCTTTTTCCTTGGCGCTTTCCGCGACGAGCCGGCCCACCTCGGCTGCTGCCTGGAGATTGCCGCCCGTTGCGAGCTTGGCGGTGACCGACGAAGCAGACGCGATCGTGATGCCCTGGTTGTCGTCGATTACCTGCGCGTAGATGTGATTGAGCGAACGGTATACGTTCAGGCGAGGACGCTCCGGGGTGCCGTGCACCTTTTGCCGGATGCGTGCATGAACCCTTTGGCGAACTGCATTGCGTTTCACAACTGGAATCATTCTTTTTACCCTTCCTAATAGCGGAGCCGCCCTGCGGCCCCGTTCGGTCTACTTGGAGCCGGTCTTGCCGGCTTTCTTCTTCAGCTTCTCGCCCGCGTACCGCACACCTTTGTTTTTATAGGGATCCGGCTTGCGCAGCGAACGCATATCGGCGGCCACCTGGCCGACCTTTTGCCGGTCGATGCCCGAAAGGGTTAAACGTGTTTGCTTGGCATCCACGGCTGCCGTGATGCCCGTCGGCAGCGGGAACTCGATCGGATGGGAGTAGCCCAGGGTAAAAACGACCATCCCCGGTCCTTTCAGCTCCACGCGATACCCAATGCCCACGATGTCCAGGTCCTTGGTCCAGCCCTTTGTGACGCCTTCAACCGCGTTGAATACCAGTGCGCGGGTTAGCCCGTGGATGGCCGCCTGAGAGTCATTTTGCCGGAGGGCATGGATGTGCCCATCGCGGGTTTCCAGCTGGATTCCGGCAGGGATCGGCTGTTGTACCTTGCCCTTCGGGCCTTCGACCAAAAGCGTGTTGCCTTCCATCCGATACTGCACGTTGGCAGGAAGCGGAATAGGCTGTCGACCAATACGTGACATCTTGAATCCTTTATGGGTGGCTTGCGAGTCCCGCCCGGACTCCATGCCCGGTGCGTTCCACTGCAGCCTGCGGAGTTTGCGGCCCGCCGTTCCGCTTCCTGCACCCGGACACCGAAGCCGTCGCACAACCTCTTGTATCCATCCGCCGAAATACTACCGTGAACTCCGAAACGCGGCTACCAGACCTCGCAAAGCAGCTCGCCGCCCACGCCTTCACGCCGCGCTTGACGGCCCGTCATCACTCCCTTGGGCGTAGTCAGGATGGAAATGCCGAGCCCGCCCTGCACCCGCTTGATCTCATCCCGGCCGATGTAGACCCGGCAGCCGGGGCGTGATACACGATGGAGATCACGAATCACTGCCTCATTGTTGGGTCCGTATTTGAGGTAGACCCGGATCACCGGGTGTCCATCCTCCTCCGTTGCCTTGTAGTTGGCGATATAGCCTTCTTCCTTGAGGATGCGGGCAATTTCGGCTTTCAGCTTCGAAGCCGGCACGTCAAGCTTCTGGTGCCGAGCGCGAATGGAGTTCCGGATGCGGGTCAAAAAATCTGCTACGGGGTCGGTCAGGTTCATCGATTCTCCTCATTCCCCGTTCGCTCCACACTGCATGCAGAGAACCAGCGGAAATGGTTGATGGGTAAGGTGGTGCCGTCTACCAGCTTGACTTCACAACACCGGGGATATGGCCTTCGTGCGCCAGCTGTCGGAAACACAGGCGGCAGATGCCGAACTTGCGGAGAAAAGCCCGCGGGCGGCCACAAAGCTTGCAGCGGTTGTGCTGCCGGCTCTTGAATTTGGGCTTGCGCTCATCCTTGACGCGCTTGGCTGTTGTACTCATCCTGCTCTCTTTCCCCGGTCTCGCCGGGTACCACGAATAGCGAACCGGCTCGTGCCGGCCATGTTTTAGGCAGCGGTACGAAACGGAATACCAAAGGCCTTCAGCAGTGAACGGGCCTGATTGTCATCGGGCGCGGTGGTCACAATGGTGACATTCATGCCCTTCAGCTTTTCCACCTTGGAATAATCGATCTCCGGAAAGATCAACTGATCCCGCATCCCGAGCGTGTAGTTGCCACGCCCATCGAAACTCTTGGTCGAAACACCGCGAAAGTCGCGCACCCGGGGGAGGCCAATCTGGATCAGCCGATCCAGGAACTCGTACATGGCATTGCCGCGCAGGGTCACCATGGCGCCGATCGGCATCCCTTCGCGCACCTTGAACGCCGCGATCGACTTCTTTGCCCGCGTGGTCACGGGCTTTTGCCCGGCGATCGCGGCCAGGTCCGCGACCAGAGGGTCCAGCAGCTTGGAATTCTGTGTCGCTTCGCCCAAGCCCATGTTAAGCACGATCTTTTCAAGCCGAGGGACGGCCATGGGGTTTTTTAGCGCCAGTTCTTTCTGGAGAGCCGGCTTGATCTCGTTTTGATACTTTTCGCGTAAACGTGCTGCCATGGTTCCCTTTCCGATCCTCTCCGGCGTTCGGAGTAGGGCGTGTCACGCCCGTACCGCTACGGAGACTTTGAGCCTGTTTGCGCGTTCGTGGCTGCTGCCTGCTCTGACTGCCGCGGTCCTACTTCTTTGCCGGCAGCACCTTGTCGCACTTGCGGCAGACCCGAACTTTTGTATCGCCGTCCAGCCGAAAACCGACCCGGCTGGGACCGCAATCCGGGCAGACCAGCATTACATTCGAAATATTGAGCTTGGCTTCCTGCTCGGCCACGCCACCCTTGATATTGCGCTGGGGGTTCGGCTTCACATTCTTCTTGATGACGCGTATGCCCTGGACCAGCACTTTGCCCTCATCCGGGAAGACACGGAGAACCCGGCCCTGACGGCCCCGGTCCTTTTCAGATCCGGTGATCACCTGCACGGTGTCATTGCGTTGAATCTTCAATCCTGCCATGGTGCCTGCTCCTACCCTGCGCCTAGATCACTTCCGGGGCAAGGGATACGATCTTGAGAAATTTCTTGTCACGTAACTCGCGCGCCACCGGTCCAAACACACGTGTGCCTACCGGCTCGCCTGCTTCGTTGATAAGCACGCCCGCGTTGGAATCAAAGCGGATGTACGTCCCATCCTTGCGGCGGACCTCCTTGCGCGTCCGCACGATCACGGCCTTGACGACCTTGCCTTTTTTGACCTGTCCATCGGGCGAGCTTTCCTTCACCGCCGCTGTGACCACATCGCCGAGGGAAGCAATCCGCCCGGTTCCGCCGCCCAGGGGAAGAATCACCTGGAGCTTGCGGGCACCGGAGTTATCCGCCACCTCGAGCATGGTTCTCATCTGTACTGCCATGGTTCTTCCCCCTGGTTGGACCTCTCAGGCCCACCCGTCCTGCGAAACAAACATCCGACCCTTACTGCCCGGCCACCGTTTTGGCTGCTTCTTCTGCCTGCGCCAGGGCCGACCGGCGTATCACTTCCTCAAGCTGCCACCGCTTTAACTTCGACAAGGGCCGTGTTTCCCGAATCCGCACCACGTCGCCGACTCGCGCCGAGTTGGTCTCATCGTGCGCGTAAAACTTCTTGCTGGTGCGCATGACGCGCTTGTACTTGGGGTGCGCCTTGGCCATCTCGACCTTGACAACGATGGTTTTGCTCATCTTCGTCGATACAACCGCGCCGACCTTTTCTTTCCTGCGGGATTGCGTTTCCGCCCCTGCTTGTACGTCCACCATCACTCGCTCGCTTTTCCGGCACCGGTCCGGCGCCCCTTGCTCCCACTTGTTTCGGTCGATCCCGGCCCGGCAACACGAATTCCGAGCACCCGCTCACGCTCCACTGTTTTCAGGCGAGCCATGCTCTTCTTGAGCGAACGGAGATTCTTGATGCCTTCCGTTTGCCCGAGCTTCATCTGAAAGCGAATCCGAAACAGTTGTTCGGCTGTTTTGCGAGCTTCTTCCCGCAGCTCGGCCGCGCCCAGTTCCCGCACCTTGGTCGTTTCCATGTTGTTCCTGATCCCCTGGGACACCGCTCCAATGCGCTTGACGGCTTGGACCGGGTCTCCCCTTTAACAACTGCCTGGCGTAGCTCCGAACGGATGCCGGCCGATACGCTTTCAGTGACTGGCGGACTGGCCCTGTGAACCCGTAGGACAGAGCGAAGGCCAATCTCCCGATACTAGCTTACTTCGAGTGAAAATACCAGAAACGGTTTACTTGGTGGCGGCCGGTGCCTTCACATCATGCCGCTGGACGAACCGCACCCGCAAGGGAAGCTTGTTGGCAGCCAGGCGCATCGCTTCGGCCGCAATTTCCGGGGTCACCCCTTCCATCTCAAAGAGCATCTTGCCGGGACGGATCACCGCGGACCAATGGTCCGGGGCACCCTTGCCTTTGCCCATACGGGTTTCCGCCGGCTTCTTGGTGATGGGCTTGTCTGGAAAGAGCCGCAACCAGATTTTGCCGCCACGCTTGATAAAACGGGTCATGGCAATACGGCTGGCTTCTATCTGGCGATCCGTGATGTAGCCGCACTCCATGGCCTTGAGGCCGTACTCGCCGAACGCAAGCTCCGCCCCGCGCCAAGCCTTGCCCTTCATGCGCCCGCGCTGTTGCTTGCGGAACTTCACTCGCTTTGGCATCAACATGTTCGTTACCCTTTGCTTGGGGCACGGCCTCGGCCGCACCCGATCCTGTCAATCTAAAAAATTGGCTCAGATGCGGGCTAAAATACCGGAGCGCCCGCACCGACGGCCTGCGGCACCTGCCGGCGCTGCTGGTAGATGTCCCCACGGTACACCCAGGTCTTGACGCCGATGATGCCGTAGGTGGTATGCGCTTCGGCAAAACCATAATCAATATCGGCCCGCAAGGTGTGGAGCGGAAGACGGCCCTGGAGGTACCACTCCGAACGGGCGATCTCGTTGCCGTTCAAGCGGCCTGAAACGCGAACCTTGATGCCCTTGCAGCCGAAGCGCAGCGCCGAGTCAACGGCCTTGCGCATCGCCCGGCGGAAGCCCACGCGTTTTTCAAGCTGCAATGCAATGCTTTCAGCCACCAGCTGGGCATCGAGCTCCGGCTTGTTCACCTCGAGGATGTCGATAAAGACTTCCCGGTTGGTGCGCTTCTGGATTTCGAGCTTCAGCTTGTCGATCTCCGCTCCTTTGCGCCCAATGATGATGCCCGGGCGCGCGGTGCGAATGATCAAGCGCAGCTTGTTCCCTGGACGCTCAATCTCGACCGAGGAAACGCCCGCCGCCTTGAGTTTTTCCTTCAGCTCCCGCTTCAGGTGAACATCCTCGACGAGCAGCTTGTCATAGTCGCGCTCCACAAACCAGCGCGAGCGCCAGGGCTTGTTCACGCCGAGCCGAAACCCATACGGATGTACTTTCTGACCCATCGATTCCCCTTTGTTCTTCCCGTCCACCCCGCGCCATCAGGCGCCCGGTGGGTTCTTGCCAAACCTGATTGGATTAGTTCTGGGCCGGAGCTGCGCCCTGTCCGCTGCCGGAGCGCCTGCCGGAAGAGCGGTCCGTCACGCCCACCGTGCGCGTCGAACGTTTGCCGTCAGCCTTGCCCGCGCGGATCCGTTTTGTTTCTCCTGCGTCGATGCCGCCCACCCCAGCGTTTTCCCCAACTTCTGCGACCGAGATGATGATGTGAGCCATGCGACGCTGGTAGCGGAAAGCACGGCCCATGGGTGCCGGGCGGATCCGCTTCATGCGCGGTCCTTCGTTGGCAATCGCTGACTTGACATACAGCTGGTCAACGTCAATGTCGAGTCCGCGTTCGCCGCTTAGATAGTTCGCGTTCTGCAGCGCCGACCGTAGCACCTTTTCGACCAAAGGAGCCACGCCCTTCTTGGTGAACAGGATCACGTTCAGCGCTTGTTCGACCGGCAAGCCCTTGATCAGGTCCAGCACCAGCCGTGCTTTCTGCGGGCTGACCCGCTGAAACTTCGCCTCGGCTCGGAACTCTCGTTTGTCCAGCTGCATCTTGTTCTCGCAATCTTGCCGGCGCCTGCGGGCTCGGCCGTTAATTCGTTCGAGCCCCAACCCGGCATTCAGGGCTTCCAATCAGGGCTTGCCATACGGGCCGGTTAGCGCGACTTGGCCGCGGCTTCGTTGGATTTGGCGGTGTGACCCTTAAAAGTGCGGGTAGCGGAAAACTCACCCAGCTTGTGACCCACCATGTTTTCTGTGACGTACACAGGGATGAACTTTTTGCCATTGTGCACCGCGATCGTGTGCCCGACGAACTCGGGAAAGATGGTCGAACGGCGAGACCAGGTCTTGATCACTTTTCTGTCGTTCGCCTGGTTCATCGCTTCGACCTTGACCATGAGATGCCCGTCGATAAAAGGGCCTTTCTTTGTGCTTCGTGCCATCGCTTGTTTCCTCGCCGGCGTCGCCCGCCGCTCCCTGCTGTCTGCCTGCCGCCCGGTCAAGCCGAGCCCTGCCTTGACTGATTGACTGGACTACTCTGGATTGTCCTGGACTACTTTTTACGCCGGTTGACGATAAAAACGTCCGTCCGTTTGTTGTTGCGGGTCTTGTAGCCGCGAGTCGGCTGGCCCCACGGGGTGACGGGATGCCGGCCGCCGGAGGTTTTGCCCTCACCACCGCCGTGTGGATGGTCAACCGGGTTCATCGACACCCCGCGATTGGCTGGGCGGATGCCTTTCCAGCGATTGCGTCCGGCTTTGCCGATCGTGACATTTTCATGATCCGTATTGCCGACCTGCCCGATGGTTGCCATGCACTCCACCAGCACCCGTCGCGTTTCGCCCGAAGGAAGCTTCAACAAGGCGTAATCGCCTTCCTTGGCGACCAGCTGGGCTGAAGCGCCGGCCGACCGCACCATCTGGGCACCCTTGCCTGGGCGCAATTCGACGTTGTGCACGGTGGTGCCAGCCGGGATGTTTTTAAGCGGCAGCGCATTGCCGACCAGAATGTCGGCCTCGGGCCCGCTCATGATCGACTGGCCAACCTTGAGTCCGACGGGCTGGATAATGTACCGCTTTTCCCCATCCGCATACGAAATGAGCGCGATCCGGCTGGACCGGTTCGGGTCGTATTCAATGGTTGCCACCTTGCCCGGCACCCCATACTTTTCGCGCTTGAAATCGATCAAGCGCAGCATCTTTTTATGACCGCCACCCTGGTGACGCATCGTCAGGTCGCCGGTGTTGCGGCGGCCACCCGTGCGCTGCTTGACCACAACAAGCGGCTTGTACGGCTTGTCCGTCGTGATGTCGTCGTTCACCAGCGTGGTTTTGAACCGCAGCGTAGGCGTAATTGGTCGGTATGTTTTGATCGGCATCGTTTCGTTTCCCGGTCAGCGTGGGCCCTGGAAGGGTTCGCACGCCTGTTACCCGTCGCGGCGGTCGGCCACAAACGGCTGCTTCCTTAAAGGCTGTCTACGTATTCCGGCATCTTTTCCCCGGCCCGGAGGCGCACATACGCCTTTTTCCAGTCCGGCTTGAAGCCGGAAAATTTGCCGCGGCGCCGTTCCTTGCCCAGGTAGTTGGCCGTGCGAACCGCCTCAACCTTCACCTTGAACAATGCTTCCACGGCCTGCTTGACCTCGGTCTTTGTTGCCTTGGTCGCGACCTCGAAAACGAGTGTGGAATCGGCTTCCTTGACCTGCAGGCCTTTTTCGGTGATCACGGCGCGGCGGATGGTGGTATGAAGTGTGGGCATTAGGCGACCTGTGCCTTTCGGGTCAGCGCGAGGCGGCGCTTTGAAACAGTCTTGCGAAGCGACTCCTGCAGGGTTTCAAGGGCAGACCGCGAAAAGATCGCGCGGTCGTGCCGCAACACGTCGTAGGGGTGCACCTCAGTGGAAAGCAGCAGTTCGACCTTGTCCAGATTGCGCGCGCCAAGGATCGTATTCGCCGCCAACTCCTGGCTTGACTCCACCAGCAACACGGTCCGCTTTGCATCGAGCGTGTCCAAGGCTTGCCGGTACAGCTTGGTCTTGGGCTGCTCCAGCACCAGCGTGTCGACCACGATCAACTTGCCTTCGGCATATTTGGCCGCAAGTGCGGAGCGCAGGGCGCCGAGCACCTTTTTGCGCGGAAACGCGTAGTCGTAGGAGCGAGGCTGGGGTCCGTGCACGGTACCGCCGTGCCGCCAAAGCGGCGAACGGACAGAGCCGACACGCGCGCGGCCGGTACCCTTTTGCTTCCAGAGCTTCTTACCCGAGCCCGATACCAGCTTGCGATTTTTGGTGGCGGCCGTGCCCTGTCGCATGGCGGCGCGGAAGTGCTTTACCGCTTCCCACACGAGGCCCTCATTGACAGAGCCGGGGGCGAAGATCTCGTCTGCCAGCTCGAAGCTGCCGACCGTGTCGCCTTTCAGGTTGTGTACATCAATCGTTGCCATGGTTTCTCTTCCGCGGAACAGGCCCGGAGGCCTTTTCATGGTGCTTGATCTATTCGAGCAGGCATGGCCCGCCCGCTTACTTCTTCTTGGCTGAAGCCTTTTTGGAGGCCTTAAGCGGGTCAACCGTGCCAGAGCCGGCAAAGCCGCGACGCTCGCGCGGAGGGGACTTCGGCTTGGTGATCAGCACAAATCCTTCGCGCGTACCCGGCACCGCCCCTTCGACCATGATGAGATTTTCTTCAAGGTCAATCCCGCGAATGCGGAGGTTCCGTACCGTGGTGCGATCCGTACCGAAGTGACCGGGCATTCTTTGTCCTGGGAACACCCTGGACGGAAAGGATGAGGCACCGATCGAGCCCTGCACCTGGAACATGTGTCCATGGGACTTGGGTCCGCCCCCGAAACCGTGCCGGCGAACAACGCCCGCAAACCCGCGCCCCTTGCTTGTACCGATCACATCGACATACTTTTCTTCCGAGAAGATGTCGACCAGAACTCGATCGCCGGCCTTGACGCCGACCTCGGAGGTTTCCCCGTCGGCAACAGGCTTGATCGCTTCCACTCCAACCTCTTTGATCAGCCGCACCGGTGCCACATTGTTCTTGGCGAAGTGGCCTTGCTGCGGCTTGGTCAGCTTGGAGGCCTTGACGAACTCCACCAGGCCGATCTGCGCGGCATCGTAGCCATCACGAGCCATCGTTTTCAACTGCGTGATCACACACGGGCCGGCTTGCAGGACGGTAATGGGATGAACCTCGCCCTTGTCGTCGAACACCTGCGTCATGCCGATCTTTTTGCCTAAAATGCCAGTCACTGCCATGTTGCTTCCTTCCTCATCATGCGCCGCCCATTTTTGTCGGGACCTGCCGGGCCGGAACGCACTGCAGGGCTCGCGGTTACTTTTCGAAAGCCTTGATCTCGACGTCCACACCAGCCGGGAGGTCGAGCTTCATCAACGCGTCCACCGTTTGCTGCGTGGGCTCGAGGATATCAATCAAACGCTTGTGAGTGCGAATCTCAAACGCCTCACGGGACTTCTTGTCCACGTGCGGCGACCGGAGCACACAATACTTGTTTTTGACAGTGGGCAACGGAATCGGCCCGGCGACCTGCGCTCCGGTGCGCTTGGCCGTGTCGACAATCTCGCCCGTGGAGGTATCGAGCACCCGGTAGTCATATGCTTTGAGCCGGATACGTATTCTTTGTCCAACCATGATTCAGCAAATCTTTCTGCCCGGCGGCGGATTAAGCCGCCGCCGGACCTGTATGCATCAGCCCCGCCAGATGGAAACCCAACCTACCCGATGATCTCGGAGATGGTCCCGGCGCCCACGGTGCGGCCGCCCTCGCGGATCGCGAACCGGAGCCCTTTTTCCATCGCCACCGGCGTGTGGAGCTCGATTTCAAGCGCGATGTTGTCGCCCGGCATCACCATCTCCGTCCCTTCCGGCAGCTTCGCCGTTCCCGTCA
>CAXTYP010000010.1:0-12434 GCA_964248435.1 uncultured Acidobacteriaceae bacterium
GCCCCCGGGCCCCGCCTCCGCGGGGGGGTTATTGAAGGCCGGGAGGGAGGCTCTGGTTCCCGCCGTAAGGCACGCTCCACTCCACCGAAACCGGGATGTGGCGAGCTGAAGCCACGGTACGCAGCAGCAGGGGCGCGTTGATGTTGTCGTGATCGGTAAGTGAGACCAGGGGACACAGGCCGAGCCTTGCAATCTGGCTCCCTTCCAGGTCGAAGGCGAGTTTCGGTGTCAGCGGCGGGGTCCAGTAGCTTTGGCTGTAGTCCACGGCGACCCGGTGTTTCGTCCGGGCGCTGTGCTCCACTCGCCGCATCACCCGCTCCAGGCCGGGGATGCGGTGGCTAAGAGCGGCGAGGAAGTCGAGAGTTTCGCGGGACTGGTTGGTATGGCTGTGAAGCGAAACACCGGTGATGTAGTTCTCAGGTGCCGCTTCGTCCTGCCACAGATATGAGATCCGTCCACCCTGCCACATACGGGTTCCCCTTGGCCTCCATGTTCGAGGTGCACTATGAATGGGGCATGACGGTACAGCTAATAAATAGCCAGTGTGTGACTTTCGATAGGAGCAGGCAAGCCAGTGTTCAGGTTTTGGGCAGAACTGTCGATAAAAGAAGTGCAAGCGCGACTCGGCTCGGGTACCGCGCGATTGGGGGAGACAGCATGATCATGAGCGAAGAGCAGCGCCGCCATCCACGCCTGCGATGTTTCGGTTCCGGTGAGGTTTACTTTGAGGTGAATGGGGTTCCCTGCCCTGCAAAGGTGTTGAACCTAAGCCTGGAAGGCTGCCTGCTGATCCTGCAGGCCCCGGATCAGGAACCGTGGATGGAACCGCTCACAGTAGCTCACGACCAGTTTGTTGAAATCGTGTTCAGCGTGAACCAGCTGCCGTTCCGGGTCCGTGGACAGATCAAGGCGGTCCGGCCGGATCAGCAACTGGGGTTGCGGTTTCCCGCTCTTGGCCGGCGGACGCGGGTGCGGCTGGAAGACCTGATCGAGGAACTGAAAGCGACTCGCCGAAAGAGTGGCGGGATCGAATTACGCAGTCCTTCCGAGCCCAGCTCGCTTCATTCAGGCCCGCCTTCTGCGCAGACGTGCCGCGTTTAGCGCGAGCGGGCCGGCATTGCCTCGTGCCAGGCAGTGTTTTTGGCGGTAAGAACAGCCTGGAGGATGTTCAGCAGCCCAAGCCCAGAAACAACACCGCGAACAAAACCGCTGGTGCCCAGCGCCAGAAGCACCGGGCTGTAGGTCCACAGGTTGCTTTGTGTCCAAAAGACCAGCCATGGAAGAGCAAAGACCAGCAGCCCCAGGTACAGCTGAACGATAATGCGCACCACAAGCTCGATTCGCCGCATCCAGGCGACCGGCCGAGCGGACGGCTCGGCTTCGCCCGGAAACGCGTGTTGCCCGGAGGCCCCGGGCGAACCCGACGAATCCGGGGAACGATGGCGCGGGTTCGGGGTGAACAAAGGAGGCTGTTGCGCCATGTTGAGTGTGCAGAGGACCTTGGGGGAACGGCCGGGCAGACGGGAGCCGTCGCCCGGTCCGGTTATTCCGCCGTGTTGGAGGCGTTACGGCGTGGACGGCGGTTGGCCTGGAGAATCTTTTTACGCAAGCGCAGCGACTTGGGCGTGACCTCGACCAGCTCGTCCTCCGCGATGAACTCGATAGCCTGCTCCAGGTTCATGGTGCGGTAAGGCACCAGGCGCACGGCTTCGTCGGCGGAAGAAGCGCGCATATTGGTCAGCTTTTTCTCACGTACGACGTTGACGTCCAGGTCGTTGTCGCGCGAGTGCTCGCCGACGATCATGCCCTCATAAACCTCGGTGCCCGAGGGCAGGAAGAGTACCCCGCGATCCTGCAGGCCGTTGAGCGCGTAGGTGGTGGTCGGGCCGGACCGGTCAGAGATGAGCGCGCCCGAGGGCCGCTGCGGAATCTCGCCCTGATACGACATGTAGCCGTCGAAGATCGAGTTCATGATGATGGTGCCGCGGGTTTCGGTCAACATCTCGGAGCGAAGACCGATCAAGCCGCGCGAGGGGACCTTAAACTCCATGCGAGTGCGTCCATAACCATGGCTGGCCATCTTCACCATTTCGCCTTTGCGGGGCCCCAGCCGCTCGATCACCGTACCGACAAAATTGTCGGGGACGTCAATGGTGAGGTATTCGACCGGCTCCATGAGCTTGCCATCGACGCGCTTGGTGACGATCTCCGGGCGGCCGACCATCATTTCGAAGCCTTCGCGCCGCATCATCTCAAGCAGAATGGAAAGCTGCAGTTCGCCGCGGCCCAGGATTTTGAAAGTATCGGGCGAGCCGGTATCTTCGACGCGGATCGAAACGTTGGTCAGCAGCTCCTTGTCGAGCCGCTCGCGGATGTTGCGCGAGGTGACGAACTGCCCTTCGCGCCCGGCCATGGGTGAGTTGTTGACCGACATCTGCATGGCGATGGTGGGCTCGTCGATGACAATCAGCGGCAGCGGATGCGGGTCTTCGACGCTGACAAACGACTCGCCGATGGTGATACCGGGAATGCCGGCCACCGCGATGATGTCGCCGAGCTCGGTTTTTTCCGTGTCGACGCGCTTAAGACCCGAAAACGTAAACAGCTTGGTGATCTTGACTTTTTCAAGCGACAGGTCGCGCTTGGATACCATGACTTCGTCGCCGACCTTGAGAGTGCCGTTGAAGACGCGAGCGATGGCGAGCCGGCCCAGGTAGTCCGAGTAGTCGAGGTTGGTGACGAGGATCTGGAGGGTGCCGTCCTTGTCGCCGGGTGCGGGCGGCGCGGTCATCAGGATGGTTTCAAACAGAAGCTGGAGGTTTTCACCCAGCTTTTCAGCCGAATCGGACGCAAGGCCGAGCTTGCCGTTGGTGTACAGCACGGGAAAGTTGAGCTGGTCTTCGCCGGCGTCGAGATCGATGAACAGGTCGTAGACCTCGTTCAAAACTTCCTGCGGGCGTGCATCGGGCCGGTCGATCTTGTTGATGACCAAGATCGGCGGCAGCTTGGCTTCGAGCGCTTTCGAAAGTACGTAGCGGGTTTGCGGCAGGGGGCCTTCGGAAGCGTCAACGAGCAGGATCACGGCGTCGACCATCTTGAGCGCGCGCTCGACCTCGCCGCCGAAATCGGCGTGGCCGGGGGTGTCGACGATGTTGATCTTGGAGTCTTTGTAGAAGATGGCGGTGGACTTGGCGAGGATCGTAATGCCGCGCTCGCGTTCCAGGTCGTTGGAGTCCATGACGCGATCGGTCAACGCTTCATTCTCGCGAAAGGTGCCTGATTGGCGGAGCATGGCGTCGACAAGAGTGGTTTTGCCGTGGTCGACGTGGGCGATGATGGCAACGTTGCGGATGTCGGAGTGAGGCACGCGAAAAGGGTCCTGTTCTGTATGGGGACTGGGTGAATAGGGTGAGCGCGAAGGCACGGCCCAGCGGCGCGCAAAGGCGATTCAACCTAGTCTAACAGGGGCTACTCGTATTTCAGGCTTTCGACCGGATCGAGCTGGGCGGCGCGGTTCGCCGGCAGAGTCCCGAAGATGACGCCGACCGCCGTCGAGGTCAGCAGCGCGATGACGACCGACCAGGGCGAGATGGGAATGGCGTAGGAGGTGAACAGCCGCAGGGAGAGCGGCAGCATGAGCCCCAGGATGGTGCCGATGATACCGCCCGTGAGCGAGATAAACACGGCCTCGATGAGGAACTGCAGCTTGATCTCGCGCGAGGTGGCGCCCAATGCCTTACGGATACCGATCTCGCGAATGCGCGAGCGCACCGTCGCCAGCATGATGTTCATGATGCCGACCCCGCCGACCGCCAGGGTTACGGTGGAGATAAGAAGCAGCACCACCGTGAGCGCGTTGGTGATGAGGGCGGCAGTGGTGAGTAGCTCGGTCAGGGTACTGGAGCGGTAGACGGAGCTGGGCACGTGGCGGCTGTGAACGACGGCCACAATCTGCTTGGCAGCCTGGTCGACATCGGTGCGGTCGCGGATCGTGAAGAAAATCTGCTTGACATTATCGGTGCCGGAAAAGTAGCGCCCCACCGAGTACGGGATCAGGATGGTCTGGTCGGCGATCTCCGACTGACCGAAAGTATCGACCGACTCCTTGAACACACCGACGATGGTGAACGGGATGCCGGACAGCGAAAAAGTCTGGTTGATGGCGTCCTGGTCGGAGCCGAACAGCTGCTGGGCAAACAGCTCCGTGACCACGGCGACCTTGGTGTGCGAGCTTTCGTCCTCGTCGTCGAAAAAGCGGCCGTTAAGCACCTTGAGGTTGCGCACCTGCCGGTACTGCGGGCTGACGCCGAGTACCAGCAGTTCTTTTTCTGTGCCGCGCACCGCAATCCTGTCGTGCATTTCGAGCATGGGCGAGGAGTACTCGACGGCCGGGACCTGCTCCTTGACGGCTCGCTCGTCGTCGCGCGTCAGGTAGTCGCTTTGGAAGTTGTTGACGCCGCCCGACGAGCCACCGGAGTACTCGATGTACACCATGTTGGTGCCGATACTTTCAAGCAAGCCCAGGATGTACTGTTTGCCGGTGAGACCGATCGTGACGACAAAGATAAGCGAAGCCGCGCCGATGACCATGCCAAGCGCGGTGAGCGCGAATCGCACCTTGCTGACGCGGAAGCTGTCGATCGCGAGCAGCACAATCTCCGACAAGGGCATGGTGCGTTTGGAGCTGGCGAGCGTGTCGTCAAAGGTGCTGCGAGAGGGCGGTGCGGACGAACGGGTTGGAGGAAGAAGCGCCGGCATCGGTTCTTAAATGGTACGCGAGCCGCGCCGGGCAGGCCGGGGGACGTTGTAGACTGTGGAGGCGCACGCGCCCGGCCCGCGGAGGGATGTGTGAGTGGTTGAAACAGGCGGTCTTGAAAACCGCTTTACCCTAGCGGGTAACGGGGGTTCGAATCCCTCTCCCTCCGCCACAAACCCTTCCAGGGGCTTCCAACAACATCCTGACTGTCCCAGAAAAGGCCCGTAAAGTGCCCGCCACGCCGAGACGACGTGGGAGCGCTTGCAAAAGTAAACGTGCTTCCCAAGCTCGGTACACGACCCATTCGTGAGATCGAAGCTCCCGAGCTTGTCGCCATTGTGAAGGAAGTTGAAAAGCGCGGCGCGGCCGACATCGCGAAACGGGCTTTGCAGACGGTGGGCCAGATATTCCGCTACGCCATCGCCCACGGCTATGCCCAGCGCAACCCGGCAGGCGACTTCAAGCCCGCCGACGTGCTCCGGCCAACGCGCAAGATCAACTACGCCCGCGTGGACGCGAAGGAGGTTGGCGCGCTTCTGCGAGCCATCGAAGGCTACCGGGGCGGGCCTGTGACGCGGCTCGCCATGAAGCTGATGGCGCTCACCTTCGTGCGAACGGGCGAACTGATAGGAGCCAAGTGGGAGGAGTTCGACATGGAAGCGGAGCGCTGGAACATCCCAGGCGAGCGCATGAAAATGCGTACGCCACACATTGTTCCGCTCTCCCGGCAGGCGCTTGACGTGCTCGGAAGCCTTCGGGAGCTTACCGGAGAGGACAAGCACGTTTTCTCCGGGGCGCGCCGGGGTAAATCAATCTCGAACATGACCATCCTGAAGGGCTTGGAGCGCATGGGCTACAAGGGCCGCATGACCGGCCACGGCTTTCGCGGCCTGGCCTCAACTCTTCTGCACGAGCAGGGCTACACACACGAGCACATCGAGCTTCAGCTTGCCCATGCGCCGCGCAATGCGGTGAGCGCAGCCTATAACCACGCTCTCTACCTTGAGCCGCGCGCCCGCATGATGCAGGAGTGGGCCGACTACCTAGTCCTCACCCGGCAGAACGTGAGGACGATGGTTTCGCGCGATCGCACAGCCTGAACCCGCTCAGGGCCGCTCGCGGTACTGCACCCCAACCGTTGCGGGTACTTGCCAATGGTGCCGAGGTCGCGCCATTCGACTACCAGGCAGTACCCGCGCCCCCGTCGGGAAGAAGCTCGGACGGGGCGGGCTTTGCGTTCGGTTTCACTGCGTACTCCTTGCCGGCCAGGACTTCTGTGCTCTTCCGAGGCGGCCCCAAGTCGCGGGCGTAATCCCGGAGCCCTCAGGGAATGCGGCTCGGTGAAAGATCACCATGCCCGAGGCACGCCCCACCGGCAAGCCATCGGGTTAGAGCACGACATTGGTAATGCGCGGGCGGACGCGCTTAAGCGGTCCGTAGCAGGTCTCCTCTCCACGCGGGCTTGCAGTCGGCACTCCTCTCCGGTTCCTGCGCTGGTGCCGAAGGTGAGGCAGCGCAGGCGGCTCCCCAATCCTCGCGCAGCAAAAGGCCGTAGACCATGCCGTGCTCCGCGAGCGGAAAAGGCCCAGCGAGCATAAATCTTTCGTTGGCCAGCAGCGCACGGAAAGTGGGCAGGTTTGCCGGGACGACCTGCTCGCGAAAGCACCACTCGCACCATTCTTTGTACAAAGTCGTGACGCCGCCATAGCAGCCGTCGCGAAAGACACAATGCCACAGGGCCCAGCGGGAGAAGTCCTCCGACCACTCGCGGAAGTCATAAGTGGGTTCGGACAATTCGCAGGTGGTGGTTGGTGGCTGCTTCTTCTCCGGCCCGCCGAGATTTCCATTCTGCGGTTTATCGGATGGAACAGGTAGCACAACCCGCCAGGTGCATCAGGATAGCGCCGCCGAGCGCGGCGAGCAGGGCCAGGGGCATGGCGATTGCGCCGACCGCGAGGAAGCGGCGAAACGAAACATCCAGGTGTTCGCGGCGGAGCGCGACCAGCCACAGGATGGTGGCGAGCGAGCCGGTGACGGACAGGTTGGAGCCGAGATCGACGCCGATGAGCACGGCGTCGGCCGGCAATCCCTGGGTGGCGTGGGCGGCGGCAAGCGTGCTCCCGGCGAGGAGGCCCAGCGGCAGGTTGTTGACGAGATTGTCGGCGACCGCGACAGCAAAGCCCGTGAGCATCGTGCCCAGTGCTGATGGCAGAGGCCGGACGGCGACAAACCCTCTGCCGATCAGTCGGGAAGCGCCGATGCTTTCGACAGCGCGGACCAGGATAAACAATCCGGCCACGAGCAGAAGGGTGCTCCAGCTGATCTCGCGGGCCAGGGGGAGCGGGTTGGACCGCTGCCCAACCGCCAAGGCGGCGGCGAGCAGGAGAGCGGCGAGGTAGGTAGGCAGGCCAAGCTCCCAGCGCAGCGCGGAGGCGGTGAGGAGGACGATGACGGTCGCGGCGAGCCCAGCGAGGACCAGTCTGCCTTCGGAGCGGAGCGGTCTTGCTTCGGCCTGGCCGCGGATGGAGCCGCGCAGCTGTTTGCGAAACAGAAAGCGCAGAACCAGGTAGGTGGCGGCAACTGAAAATACGGAAGGCAGCGCAAAGGCGAGCAGCCATTGCCCGAGCGGCGGCATGCCGTCGTGGAAAACGACCAGGTTGGCGGGGTTGGAGATGGGCAGAACAAAGGAGGCGGCGTTGGCGATCAGGGCGCAGGCGAAAAGGCAAGGCAGCGGGTCGGCTCCGGCGGCGCGCACGGCGGCGAGGATGGCGGGGGTGAGGACGACGGCAGTGGCGTCGTTCGACATAAAGGTTGTGACAAGGGTGCCGGCTCCGTAAATCAGCGTGAAAAGCCGGGCGTGGGAACCATGGGCGTGTTGGACCGCGGCCGAGGAAAGCCAGTCGAAGACGCCGTGCTCGCGGGCCAGGGCGGACAGCAACATCATGCCGAGAAGGAAAAGATAAACATCGGCGCCCGCAGCAACCGCCTTGCCGGCGAGCGACCAAGGCATGAGGCGGAGCAGAAGCAGAAGGAGTGCGCCGCCGCTGATCCAGTAGGCCTCGGAGATGCCGCGCGGACGCACGAGCATGAGCACAGTGCTGATGGCGACGATGGTGCAAAGGGCGAACGGGGCGGCACTGGGCGGGATCACTGGCATGGTCCCGCTTGCTCAGGGGTGAGGCCGCAAGGAAGGAACAGGGCTTTCCATGGGCGCGGGTTGCGGCAGGGGCCGCGAGGCGAGCTGGGCCGGCGGTCACTCGCCCCGCCCAATCGCACTGGCTGGAGGGAGCTGGTCGCCGCTGTTAACAGGAGCTGAGTCGGCCCTATCCACGGCGCCGGGAGCGAAGTGGGCGGCGTGGGCCCAAAGGCCCAGGCCGGGGCTGGAGATATAGAAGACTTCTTCGCCATCGACCATGTTCCAACCATCGACGAGCTCATTAGAGTGATAGCGCTGCGTGGTTTCGGGGAGGTCGGCGTAAGAAAAGCCGACGGATTCGATTTCGTCGCGGCCCAGACCGCCGGGGCAGTAAGTGGTGTGGAAGCGGCCTTCGCTGGAGCCATGGATAAGGTGCGCGGCGGCGCTCAGACTGCCTGCGAGATCCGGATGCTCGCGAACGGCTTCAAGCGTGGCGAGCGTGCCGCGGTAGCCGTACTTGCGGATCAGGCCGTCGATGGCAGGATCTTCACCAAAGGTGCGAACGCCGGGGGCGAGCACGATCAGTTCGGCGTCGTCGGCCAGTGCCATGCGTGTGCGATAGATGCTCTTGTTGCCCAGCCAGGTGCTATGGAACTCATGGGGATCGAGCGAAACGATGCACTTGCGGATTTCGCGGGGAAGCAGGACGAAGTTGGTCTTCAACGCGAGCGCGGCGGCGCGTTCGAAACACTCGGGGTCGTCGCCGATGAAGAGGCCGCGCACAACAAGATCACCGTCCGGGTTGCGTCCGACGACGGTCAGCACATAGACAATGGACAGGCCGCCGAGGAATTGCTTTTCGGCGTAGTTCAGGACGCGGCGTACGGGCGTGTCGGCGCGCCCCATAATGCGTTCCATTCCGTAAACCGCGCCCAGGTAGTGGCTCCGGTCGATGCTTTCAGCCCCACCCGTGCCGATCAGGATGTTTTTGTTGCCATTGGCCATGCCGATGACCTCGTGCGGCACGACCTGGCCGATGGACAGGATGAGGTCGAACGGCCGGCCGTTTTCGCCTTCCAGCAGGAGTCGATTGACTTGCGCGGGCCATGGGAAATCAAGCCTTCCTTCGGACTGTTCCTGGATGAAAGAGGCCGGAACCTCACCCAGGGTGACGACGTCGTCGCGCCAGCGGTGGACCCGAAAAAGCGAGCGGGGGATCGCCCCGAACATACGCTCGAGCGCGGCTTCGGGCATGGGGGCGTGGGTGCCGAGCGCGGGAAGGATGGCCTGGAGGCGGTCGCCGAGAATCTGGTAAGCAGCCTGCGTGAGCTCGCCGGCGCGGGAGTGGATGCGGGACGCGTCGGGCGGGATGACCAGGACGCGCCGGCGCTCGCCCAGCTGCTCGAGTGCCTGGGCCAGCAGGCTGTGCAGCTGCCCCGGGGAGAGCTCCGTGGTTTCCGAACCTTCGCTGCAAAAGACGGCCATGGTGGTTTCTCCAGCTACGGAAGGGCTACTGGTTGACGCCGCTGGCGAGAAAGCCGCCATCGACCGCGAGCACCTGCCCGGTGGTGAAGGAAGCTGCGTCGGAGGCGAGGTAAACGGCGGCGCCGACGAGCTCGTCGGTGTGCCCAAAGCGGCCCATGGGGGTGCGTAGCAGGAACTCCTGCCCGCGCGGGGTGCCGTCGAGCAGCTCGGAGTTAAGCGCGGTGCGAAAGACGCCGGGGGCGATGGCATTGACCAGGACGCCGTGGCGCGACCACTCAACCGCGAGCGAGCGCGTAAGCGAGGCCACGGCAGCCTTGCTGGCGGCATAGGCTGCCACCTCAAACAAGCCCACAAAGCTGCTGAGAGACGCGATGTTGATGATGCGGCCATAGCCGCGCGCAAGCATGGGCGCGCCGAAGACCTGGCAGGCGCGCAGGGTCCCGGTCAGATTCGTGTCGAGGATGTCGGCCCACTCCGCCTCGGGCACGGTGAGGGTGGGGGTACGTTTGGTTTTGCCGGCGCAGTTGACCAGGATGTCGACCTTGCCGAAGGACTCGAGTGTACGGTCGAGCAGCGCTTGGAGCGAAGCGCGGTCGCCCACGTCGGAAGGGACGCGGAGGGAACGGCGGCCAAGCTGCTCGATGGCGTCGGCAGCTTCAGCGACCTGCCCGGGCCGACGGGCGGAGGCGACAACATCGGCGCCGGCACGCGCCAGGCCGAGAGACAGTGCGAGCCCGATGCCCGTGGTGCCGCCGATCACAACCGCGGTGCGGCTTTGAAGCGAAAGGATGCCGGGGGGAGTGGGAGGCTGCATGGAAGTGCCTTTTCGCGGCGGAACCTTCGCCGCTCTTTCTTATCGGGATGATACGGCTTTCGCGATCACGCAGTCGGGGCAACGAAAAAGGAGGGTAGGCAGGCGTGACAGGAGGCCTCTACACTTGGGAAGAACCCTTGCATGCGGCAACCTGGCGCCCTGGCGCCTGCGTGGTTCCTGCAAAGGATGGAGCCCAAAGATATGCAGCTGGTGGAACAGCGGTCCGCGGACGAGTTGATTGGCCTGGAAGAGCAGTATGGGGCGCATAACTACCACCCTTTGGACGTCGTAGTGGAGCGGGCTGAAGGCGCGTGGCTGACGGATGTGCAAGGGCGGCGCTACCTGGATTTCCTGGCGGCGTACTCGGCCGTAAACCAGGGCCACTGTCACCCGGCGATTCTGCGGGCGCTAATGGAACAAGCACAGCGCGTAACCCTGACCTCGCGTGCGTTTCGCAACGACCAGCTGCCGCTTCTGCTCAAGACTCTCCACGAGCTGACCGGCTTTGATATGGCCCTGCCGATGAACTCAGGGGTAGAAGCGGTGGAAACCGCGCTCAAGGTCGCACGGAAGTGGGGCGTGGTGGTCAAGGGCATCCCGGATGGACGGGCCGAAGTGCTGGTGTGCGGCAACAACTTCCATGGACGCACGATCGCCGTGGTGGGCTTTTCAACGGAAGAGCAGTACCGGACGGGCTTTGGGCCGTTCGCAAGCGGATTTCGCACGGTGCCGTTTGGCGACGCGGAAGCACTGCGAGCAGCGATCAGGCCGGAAACGTGCGCGTTTCTTGTGGAGCCGATCCAGGGCGAGGCAGGGATCCTGCTGCCGCCGGACGGCTACCTGCGCGAAGCGGCGGCGATCTGCCGCGAGCACGATGTGCTCTTGATCTGCGATGAAATCCAGTCGGGGCTGGGGCGCACCGGGCGCATGTTCGCTTTTGAGCACGAGGGTATCCGGCCCGACGTGGTGACCATCGGCAAGGCGCTCTCAGGCGGGTTTTACCCGGTGTCGGCGGTGCTGGCGCGGCGCGAAGTACTGGGGGTGCTGCAGCCTGGCGACCACGGCAGCACGTTTGGCGGTAACCCGCTGGCCTGCGCGGTCGCTCAGGCGGCTTTGCGGGTGCTGGTGGATGAAGGGCTGCCAGAACGATCGGCCGAGCTGGGGGCCCATGCGCTTGAACGGCTGCGAGCCATGCAGAGCCCGCACGTGGTCGAGGTACGGGGGCGCGGGTTGTGGATCGGCATCGAGCTGAACACGGCGGCGCGGCCGTTCTGCGAAGCACTGGAGCGGCGCGGCGTGCTGTGCAAGGAAACGCATAGTACGGTCATCCGGCTGGCGCCGCCGTTGATGATCTCGCGCAGCGACCTGGACTGGGGCATCGGCGAGATCGAGGCTGTGCTGGGAGCCTAGGCTTGGGGTCCTGCTCCGGGTGGAAGGTTCAGGCTCCACACCCCGGTTCCGGCGCTCAGCATCCAGTCCTACAAAGAGGGTGATGGGATGGCTTTGAGCCGGGGCTGGCGGAGGTTGCTGACGGTCGCGGGCCTGTTTGCGCTGCTGGTGGCAGCGACGGCGCTGGTTCTGCCCTTTTTCCTGAATACCGCCGGTACCCGCGGGAGGATCGAAAACGAGCTCACTGAGCGGCTGGGACGCAAGGTCACCCTGGGCGCGACCCGGATTTCAATATGGAACGGCAGCCTCGTGGCTGAGAACGTGGGTGTGGCGGACGACCCAGCCTTCAGTCGGGAGCCTTTTTTCCAGGCACGCAGCATCCGGATCGGCGTGGATGTGCTGCCCTTTCTGCTTCACCGGGAGGTTCGCGTCCGTGTTCTCGTGATCGATCGACCGAAATTACAGCTGCTGCACTCTGCACAGGGCGGCGGCTGGAACTATGCGAGCTTACACCGGCCGGCGCTGGCACCCGCCGGCACTGCCAAGTCTGTCCAGGCCGCTCCGCCCACCCGTGCTCTCGCCTTTTCGATAAGCGAGGTAGTGGTGAATCACGGCCAGATCACGGTGCGGCTGGGCGATCAGCTAGCGCATGTGTACACCGGTATAGCTGTCCGGGTCCAACACCCCGGACTTGGGGACTCATTCCCTTTCGAAGCGAGCGCCGATCTGCCGAGCGATGGAACCCTCAGCCTTCGCGGTACAGCCGGGCCACTGAACCAGCCGGCCCAGCCTTGGTCTTCCCAGCCTTGGTCTTCCCAGCCTTGGTCTTCCCAGCCTTGGTCTTCCCAGCCTTG
>CAXTYP010000010.1:12534-19544 GCA_964248435.1 uncultured Acidobacteriaceae bacterium
GTCTTCCCAGCCCTGGTCCGCTCGTTTGGAGTTGAAACACGTGGATCCTCTGGCGTCGGGGCTCCTGCCGGCCTCCGCCGGTGTGTCCGGGCTGGTGAATCGCCTGCAACTGGACGTCGCGTGGGCCGGCCGCCAGGTGCATGGAACAAAGCTGCTGATCGACGGGCCACGCCTGACACTGGCACGCGGCAGCGCGAGGGGACCGGCTCCGAACGGACAAACGCGCAAGCCGAGCCTTCTTTCGAGGCTATCGATCGGGGATGCCGAGGTCCGGGACGGCGCGTTCGCAATCGCAACGCCGGGCCGGCCGGGTGCCCCGATGATCTACACGGCGATCCATGCCCGGCTGATGAACCTGGCTCCCGGCAGCGCGGCACCGTTCGAGCTGAGTGCACACACGCCGGGCGGCGGCAGCCTACAAGCCAGTGGCAACGTAGGCCCATTTGACCAGCCCCAGCAGGCATGGACGCCGGTGGACGCGCATATCACGCTCCGGCACATGCGACTGGTCACCAACGAAGCATTGCCGGTCGGTACCAGCATCGACGGCCTGCTCGATCTACGGGCGCAGGTGACCACGCGCGGGCAAACGCTGCATGCGAGCGGCGATGGAGAAATCGCAGGGTTCCGGCTGGCGCGAAACGGCACCCCTTCGCCGCAACCGCTGGACGTGCGGTTCACAATGCTGGCCGACAAGGTGTCCCAAATCGTGCAGGTGCCGGATGCGACTGTTTCGGTCGGCGGGGCCGCGTTTCAAGTGTCGGGCAGCTACGGGCCGGGAGGGCCAGCCGCCGCAATGAACCTGAAGGTGAACGGAAACGCCGTGCCTGTCGAAGCCATCGAAGCATTTTTGCCATCAGTGGGCGTGCGCCTGCCACAAGGCTCGCGGCTGGTGGGCGGCACCCTGACGACCTCGCTCGCGGTGACCGGCTCGGTGGCCGCCCCGGTCATCGCCGGGCCCGTCGCACTGGTCGGTACACAATTGGCGGGGTTCAACCTTGGGCAGAAGTTAGGGGCGCTGTCCAGGTTGACGGGCGGGCGGATCGGCGGCGCGACCGGCCCGGGAACTATGATCCGCTCCCTGCGGATGGAGGTTCGCGATTCGAGCGCGGGGCTGGCGACGGACAAGATCGCGATTGATGTGCAAGGCCTGGGCACGGCTACCGGCGACGGCACCGTAAGCAGGGACGGCGCCTTGCACTACCTGATGCTGGTGCGGCTGACGGAGCTGGGAGGCGGACCGGCACAGGGCTCTGCCGGGGGCGGGTTGCTGGGTCTGCTTTCGCGCTCTGGCTTGCTGGGCAGCCTGGCGGGCGGTGTGATCAAACGCGGGATCCTGGTGGAGGTCGGCGGCACGACGGCCAACCCGACCTTTATGCCGAGGTTATGAAGCGGCTTTCGCCCCGCGTGCGTGGTTTGCTCCCGGTTATGCTTGGAGGTGGAGGCGAGTGCGATGCCAGTCCTGGAGATCAGCCCCGATGAGATTCGTACCGCAACGGCAGCCGGCAAGCGAGCCTGGTGTGGGCGCATGGAGGCAGGAACGATTTTGTACTTCCCGCAAACGCCTGTTCCCATCAGCGAGGCCGATACGGAGTTCCTGCTTGGGCGCCGCCAAACGGGCTCGTCACTGCACAAAAACATCGCCTACAAGCCGAAAACGCGCACACTGACGGGGTTAGGGGACGCCGGGGACGACGCCCGGAATGGAGCCGTGGAACAGCTTTGCGCCATCATGCATGGCTATTCCGATTCGGTAGCGGCCTTTCTTGAGACATTTTTGGAGCCGTACCGCGGCAGGATGGAGCGGGATTACGCCAGTTTTCGCCCGCAGGAAGAGCAGAACCGGGACCTGCCCTTGCGCCGGCGCAATGACCTGCTCCACACCGATGCGTTCCCTACCCGGCCCACGCGCGGGGCACGCATCCTGCGTTTTTTCAATAACATCCACCCTGATCGCACCCGCTCCTGGGTTGTGGGCGAGCCCTTTCGTGAACTGGTTCCCCGTTTCGCGCCTGGGCGCATTGCGCCACGCACCGATGGTTCGGCGACAAGGGCGGCAAAAATTGCGGCGACGGCCCTGGGGCTAGGGACAGCGTTCCCCGCGCTCAAACGAACCCCATACGACGACTTCATGATGCGCTTCCACAACTTCCTGAAGGAAGACGCTGCCTGGCAGCGCGAAGCGCACAAGGAAGCGTGGGAGTTCCCGCCCGGGTCAAGCTGGATGGTCTTTACCGATACCGTGCCCCACGCTGTGCTTGCGGGCCAGTATGCGCTGGAGCAGACCTTTTTGGTCGACCGGTCGGCGGAAACGGAACCAGCGCATGCGCCGCTGACGATCCTGGAAGGGATCGCCGGGGCGGCGCTGGTCTAGTTGGAATCGCTCTGCCCTCGGCAGACCGATGGCTAAAGCGCGCGGGAGAAAAGCCCTTCCGCCATGCCGGCCAGTCCGCTGCCGGACCCGGCCTGCTGCGGTAGCTGACCGGAGCCCTGCGACAGGTGCGACATCAACATGGGCAGGGCGGCGGCTAGCGCCACCTTGGCCATTTCGCTGTTTACGCCGGCTCGCTGGGCGATGGACTGCACCTGCTGCTGGCCAAGCGCCTGCTCCACCTGCCCCGGCTCCATGGTTTGGTTGGGCTGTGCACCGGGCTGCGTGCTGAGCCACGAGTCCATATGTCCCCCCATGCCCTGCTGATGAAACTGATCGACAACCCCGGACAAACCGCCGGGCTGACCGCTGAAATGCTGCAGGAACGCCTGGGCGATGGAAGCATGCTGCTCGGTTGACGGCTGATTTTCACCGCCTGAACCGGCAAATGCAGAAAGAGCGTTCATAAAACTCATCAAGAAACTCCTGTGGCGGAAGGACCGCTCCGTCCCTGAGATGACACGGAGCGCCCGCGGGAAGTGTGGCTTTATGAACAAGCGGAGGCGTGTCTCCCAGCCCTACGAACCGGCTCCTGGGTAGGGGCCATGCCGTACACTTGACTTCTAAGAAGGCTGAACGCGTAGGGCAGGGAGAATCGATGGCAACCGATGTTGTAATGCCGCAGATGGGCGAGTCTATCTTTGAAGGAACAGTGACCAAGTGGCTGAAACAGCCGGGCGACGCCGTGGAGCGGGACGAACCACTGTTTGAAATTTCGACCGACAAGGTCGACGCCGAGATACCGTCCCCCGTTGCCGGGACGTTGCAGGAGATCAAGGTCGAGGCTGGAGCCACCGTACAGGTCAACGCCGTGGTTGCGATTATCGGAGAAGAAGCAGGCGCCGCGGCCGTGACCCCTTCAGCCGTGCCCTCGGGGAACGTGGCCGCCCGACCGGCAGAAGAGGTCGCGGACGAGACGGGAAGCGCCGCCACGGAAGTTGTGATGCCCCAGATGGGCGAGTCTATTTTTGAGGGAACCATCACCAAGTGGTTAAAGCAGGTCGGCGACTCGGTCGAACGGGATGAACCCTTATTCGAGATTTCGACGGACAAGGTGGATGCGGAGATACCGGCGGTCGCTACCGGTGTGCTGCGTGAGATCCGATCCGAAGCGGGCACAACAGTCCAGGTCAACACCGTGGTTGCCGTTATCGCAGGCGCAGGTGCAGTCAAGGCTCCGGTGCCGGCAGCTGCCGAGGCCAAGGCTGCAGTCGTGCCGAGCAGCCCGGTTGCGACTCCGGCACTGGAAAGCACGGAAAAGCTGCGCTCTTCGCCGCTGGTTCGCAAGATGGCCCGGGAGCATGGGTTGAGCCTCGAGGCAATCGAGGGTACGGGCTCTGCCGGGCGCATCACCAAGGATGATTTGTTGAATCACCTGGAAGAAAAGAGCCAGGAAAAGAGCACAACAGCACCGGCTCCCGCACCTGCTCCAGCCACTGTGCCGGTGCGCGCTGAATCCCAGGCAGCGGTTGCGCAGAGTCCGCAGAACCAGGGCCCGGCCCATGGTGAGGCGACGGCTGGCCAGCTTGTGGCCATGAGCAAGATGCGGTCGATCATCGCGCAGCGCATGGTCGAATCCAAGCGCACCAATGCCCACGTTCACACCGTGTTCAAGATCGACATGACCCGCATCGTCCGCCTGCGGGAAAAGGAAAAGACCAAGTACGAGCAACGCAACGGCGTTAAGTTGACTTACATGCCGTTTATCGCGAGGGCTGTCACCAACACCCTGCGCAAGATGCCGATCCTCAATGCTTCGATTGAGGGAGATAGCATCCGGTATCATGGAAACGTCAACCTCGGCATTGCCGTTGCCCTCGACTGGGGCTTGATTGTACCCGTCATCCAACAAGCCGAGGAACGTAACTTCCTGGGCGTGGCCCGGGCGATTGCCGACCTTGCCGAACGTGCGCGCGGCAAAAAGCTGAAGCCTCACGAGGTGGGTACCAGTACATTCACCCTGACCAATGCCGGTATCTACGGTGAGCAGTTCGGGACACCAATCATTAACATGCCCGAGAGTGCAATTCTTGGCATTGGCGGCCTGTTTAAGGAGCCTGCCGTGCTGACGGATGAGCATGGGACCGACTCCATCGCGATCCGCCACATGATTCACCTGACACTCGGCTTTGACCATCGCATCATCGATGGTTCGGACGCCGGGAAGTTCATGGCCGAGGTGAAGAAATACCTCGAACACTGGAGCGAAGATATCGGGTAAGTGCGCTTCCTTCTCGAGCCGTCATAAGGAGCGATAAAAATGCGGCAGACCGTGGATCCGGCCTGTCGCATTTTCCGATTCGTACTCAATTCCGCTGTTCGAGTTGTATCTTCTTCCACCCAGGGGGCATCCGTGTTCTTACGGAAGCCGCTTAAGCAAGTCAGTTCTTAGGCGTCTTTTCCTGTCCCTTTGCGGGTGAGCTGGTATGCACCAGCTCAGGCGAGGCGACCGCTTTCAGGGTGACGACCTCGCTCTTGGTGATGCGGCGCTTGATGTCGACGCGCTCGATCGTCTCCCACCGCTGGCTTTCCAGGCTGCGGTGGATCGCCTCGATGACGCGCACGTCGGCCAGGCCTTCCAGGCCATCCGGTTCGGGGTGCTTGCCGTCAAGAATGCACTCGGAGAAGTACTTCATTTCGCCGCCGAAGTGGTCGGTGTTTTTGAAGCTGGTGTGGCTTTCCTTTTGCCCTTCGACCAGATAGTGCTCGAGCGGCTTGCCGTACATAAAGCCGGGGTTGACCTCAAGCGAGCCCTTGGTTCCAACGACCGTGTAGCTGTCGAGCTTGTTGCCGTAGTACGAAATTGTGAACTGCGCGACGCGGTTGCGCGGGAAACGCAGGATGACACTCACGGTGTCGTCGAAGTCGCCCAGGCCGGCTTCGGGATGGCGCGTGCCGGTTGCAAAGGCTTCCGTCGGCTCGTCCTCAAACAGGTTTCGCGCGCCATTGATCGGGTACGGGCCCATGTCGAGCACCGGGCCGGCCAGCACGCCCGACTGCGCGCGGTGGTTGGCGGGGTCGACCATCTGCGCAAAGGTGGAAGAAAACAGGTGTACTTCCCCCAGGTCGCCGGAGCGGACCTTTTCGATGGCTGCAACGGTCGCGGGCTCAAAGTGGAGCCGGTAGGCCACCATCAGCTTGGCATCCGAGTGTTTTTGCGCGGCAAGAATCTTCTCGCATTCCTCCGACGACACCTCCATCGGCTTTTCAAGCAGCACGTGGATGCCGGCCTCAAGCGCAGGCACGGCAAACTCGGCGTGGCGCCAGTTGGGCATCGCGAGATAGATCGCGTCGATCTCGCCCGAGCGGAGCAGAAACGGGAACTGCTCGTAGGTGTAGGTCTTGGTGACGCCGTACTGCTTGCCCACTTCGTCCGCCTTGGTGAGGTCGCTCGTGACAAGCGCTACGATCTCCGAGTTGCCGGTGTGTTCGACGCCGGGCATCATCGCTTCCTGCGCGATATCGCCGAGCCCGACGACCGCGTAGCGTACCTTTTTCCTGAGTCCCAGTGCTTCCATCACGCCCATGTGTGTTACCTCCCTGTCATGCAATAGGATGTGCCTGCGCCATCACGGGCTGTGCATCCATGGTTAAAGAGGAGGGCGTGTGAAAAAAGGAAATGGATGCACAGAGGGCGACGCAAAAGCTGTTTTCGTTTGTGTGCGCGACCGCGCCGGCAAAGGGTCGAGTTGCGCGGGTTCAGGGGCGCGCCTCTTGCTGGCCGAGATGCGCGGAGCCCTCGCGGCCGAAGGCATTGGACGAGAAGAGCTGGACGTGCGACCGTGCGGGTGCCTGGGGCTGTGCAAGCGGGGGCCGGTCATGCTGGGGGTCAGTGGGCCAGCAGCCCGCGCAAAAAAGCCGGCCAAGCCGGGGAAAAAGCGTGGACTTGGCGTGTACACAGGGGTGCAACGGGGCGAGTTGCGCGAGATTCTCCGCGAGGTTCTCCGGCCGGAGTAGGAACCCGTTTGTTCGCGGCCCATGTTGAATCGGGACGTCTAAGCCTTTTCTGCTTTCTTGGGCGTGGCTTTCTTGGGCATGGCTTTCTTGGGCTTTGACTGACTTGCGCGGCTTTCCGTCGCGGACGGTTTCGCAGCCGTGGCAGCGGATTGTTTTTTGGCCGGAGACTTTTCGGCAGCACCCTCTTTCGCCGTCGCATGCTTGCGGGCCTCGGCGGCTGGCGCGGTGTTTGCGACAAACTGCTTCCCTTCCTTTGAGCCCTCACGCTTTTTGCGGTCCGTCGCTGCCTTTTCGGCCGGGGTCAGCTCCTTCCAGGCTTTATCAGGCAGGTAGCGCGCGGTTTCCCCTTCGCGCACGGCTTTTTCGCCATCGGCGGTGTGCCAGTGCTCGTCACCCCACTTTTGCAGGCTTTGCTGCCCCTCGTCAGGCGCGTGCTTGAAGCCGCCTCCGGCGCGTTCGTACTCGGCCGCAACCATCTGGGCCTTGCGCGCGCTCCACTGCCCGGGCTTGCCCCCCTTGTCGCCGGCGGTGACCTCGGCCTTGATGCGATCGCGCAGATCGGGGTCGGTGTAGCGGTCGGGGTCGGAGTGGCTGCTCTTCGTTGGCATGCTGGTTCCCTTTC
>CAXTYP010000011.1:0-6575 GCA_964248435.1 uncultured Acidobacteriaceae bacterium
GGGCCGGCGAAGTCGCACGGGCGCTGGCCGAAAAGGCTGCCGCCGAGGCTGGCCTGGAAACGGCGCGCGACCGCATCGAAGACCAGGTGTGGACCGCCTACACCAACGCGCAAACAGCCCTTGCCCAGCAAAAGGCGGCCGATCTGTTGCTCAGTGCTTCGCAACTCTCCTACGATGCCGCGTCAGAAGCCTTTGCGGACGGCGTGCGCACCCTGGTGGATGTTGTCACCGCGGAGCGGACGCTGGCGGAAGCGCGCTCGGAGCAGGTGAGCGCGCGCACCAATGCCTTCCAGCAGGTCACGACGCTGGCCTTTCGCACCGGCGAGCTGCTGCGCTCGCACCCTTCGCCGGCGCAGAAGCCCGCGAATGGACCCGCTCCAGGTAGCGCACGGGTGCGGCACGGTGCAGAATAAAAGGGATGGATCGTCGTGCGGCCAACCCCTCGCCTGTAGCGCCCGCACTTCCAAAAGCCCGGCACGGCGGGCAGGGACCCGGTCCGGGCGGTCACAACCGCTTGAACACTCGCGAGGAGCGGCATCGTTTCCCCCGGGCGCGAGGCTTGCGAGCAGGCTTTTACCTGGCGTGGATGATCGGCCTGAGCGGATGCCAGCGTGCGCCGTCCTTCAGCCTTTTTGGATCGTTTTTCCCCGTCTGGCTTTTCTGCTCGATTGCCGGGATCCTGCTGGCTTTTCTGGTGCACCTCCTGTTGCTGCGCCTCCGTTGGGATGATCAACTGGCACCCAGCCTGCTGGTATGGCCGGCGATGGCAACGTTTTTTTCACTGGGTCTGTGGCTTGTGCTCTTTGGCTGAGCGCTCCCGAGAGAGATTTTGATGGCCGAAGATTTAGCGCCGCACGGAGAGCTGAGGGACGGACCGGGGACGCGTGCAGCCGAGGCCCCGAAAGAGAGTGAAACATCCGGCAAGAAAAAGCCGGCGCAGGGACCGGAGCCGGACGCGCCCCGTCCGAAGCTGGCCGGGCGACTCGCCAGTCTCCTCATCCTGCTGCTCGCCGCGCTCGCGATCGCGCTGGTCCTCTCGCAAACCAACCGCAATCCCCGCACCGACGACGCCGAGGTTTTTGCCAACTACATCGGCATGGCTCCCGTGGTGAATGGGCCGATCACCGAGATCGATGTTCGCGACAACCAGCCGGTGCACGCGGGCGACATTTTGTTCCGCATTGACGATCGCCCCTACCGGTACGCACTGGAGCGTGCCCGCTCCGACCGCTCGGCCCTGGAAGGCCAGATTGAGGATGAAGCGCGCCGCATCCGTGGGCAGCGGAGCGCGGCCGTGGCAGCGGCAGCTGGTACGCGCTCCGCCGAGGCAAATGTGGGCGGCGCGGCCGCGGCGGTGGACGAAGCAGGGGCGGACGTAACCAACGCCCAAGCGGCGCTCGCGCGGGCAAAAGCTGAATACAACTACTCCGTCAACAACCTGAAACGGGTGGAACCGCTGCTGGTGAAACAGTTTGTGACACCCGACCAGGTGGACCAGCTTCGCACCGGCACAGCCGCGAAAGAGCTGGCCGTGCAGCAGGCGGAGTCGCAGGTCCGTCTTGCGGGAGCGCGGCTGCAATCAAGCCTCGCTTCCCTCGCCGCGTCCCGATCGGGCGTTTCGCAGTCGCAGGCCCAGCAGCGCGAGTCCCAGAATGTCGTTACAACACTGGCGCCCTATACCGCCCAGCGCGGTGCCCGCGATTCGGCGATCGAGAATGCCGAGTACAACCTGAACCATTGCGTAGTGCACGCGCCGTTTGACGCGAGGGTCACCAATCTCACGCTTTCCGAGGGGGCGTTCGCGCATGCGGGCGAGCAGGTGTTTACCCTGATCGACACACGAACCTGGTGGGTTGTCGCGAACTTTCGCGAAACGCAGCTGCGCCGTATTCTTCCCGGCATGCCGGTCGAGGTTTACCTGATGAGCGAGCCGGGCCACCTGTACCGCGGCGTGGTGGACAGCGCGAGCTTTGGCGTCACCCCGGATGCAGCGACGATCGGCCGCATCAATCCGGCCGGGTTGCCGGACGTGCAGCGCACGCTTTCGTGGGTGCACCTTGCGTCACGCTACCCGGTTCGCATACGCATTCTCGATCCCGCGCCGAATCAGTTTCGTATCGCCGAGTCGGCGGTGGTCGTAGTGCGGGGCGGGCACGGCTGGTGAGTCTTTGGGCGGCGCAGTCCCGGACCGGACATCCACGGACGGGCGATCGCTCCCCGGCCGGCGCCTGGTTCGGCCAGTTCCTGCTCCGCGAACTCGCCCCTTACCCCGGGCGCGTCACCCTGGTCGCCCGCATCATCGCGTCCACTACGCTCACCATGCTCGTGATCATGACGTTTCACATCGCGGGCGGTGCCCTGGGCGGGTTCTTTGCGCTGGCCATTTCACGCGACAGCCTTCGCAGTACGGCGCAGGGAGCCTTTCTCACCATTGCGATGTTTGGTCTTGGCACCGTGTACGTCATGGTCGGTGTCATGCTTTTCCTGGACTCGCCGGTGACGCACTTTCTATGGGTCGTCGGTTCGCTTTACGGGATCTTCTTTGTGATTCGCACGGCCCGCAACTACGCCGCCGCGGCCGGCTTTTCGTTTCTGATCGCAACGGCGATCCCCGTCTGGGATCGCCAGGGCGACATCAACCTCAAGGTCGGCCTCACGCTGGTAACAGTGCTCAGTGTTGCCATCGGCACGTTAAGCACCCTACTGGTCGAATTCGTCTACAGATTTTTCAGGGGGGGCGACGCCGTGGCGGCCGGGGTTTCGGACCGGCTCCGGGTAGCAGGGCAGGTGCTCCGCTCCCTCGCTGAAGGGCATCCGCCGGATCCGCGGGTGGAGGAACGGCTGCTGCAGTACGCCATGGTCGGGCCCAGCAGTCTGCGGCAACAGGTGATCCGGGCCGGGCAAACGCCAGGGGTGCGGGCGCGCAGCACCGCGGCGGTCGCCACGAGCGGCTGGATCGTGGAGCTTTGTGCCTCCGCGCTGGGGCAACGAGGCCCGGCGTCGCTTGACCGGGAAGCTTCAGAACGCCTTCTGCGAGTGTCCGGGGCGATCGCCGAACAGTCGGCGCGCATCGCGGCCCTGCCCGGCATCGCCCAGATCGGCAGCGACACATTTCCTCGCTGGATCGGGAGCGAGCAGCCCTCCAGCTGCCTGCCGATACTGCCGGAGATTGAACGGACGGTTTCTCTTTTAAGCGACATCGCCAACTCGTTTGGCGTGAAGAGCCAGCAGGAGGACGCCCGGCAGCACGGGACCGAACCTGCCGGGCCCCACTCCAACTGGTGGTCCAGGCTGTTGGCGACTTCTCCACGATCCATCCTGCGCTCGGCTTTTGTGCCGGAGGCTTTTACGGACCCTGCCAGCCTCCTTTTTGCGCTGCGAGGCTGCCTGGCCGCTACCCTTTGCTACCTGGTCTACAACGGGGTGGACTGGCCGGGAATCAACACCTCGGTGGCGACCTGCATCATCACGGCGCTCGGCACCGTCGGGGCGTCCCGGCAAAAGCAGCTGCTGCGCATTGCGGGCGCTTTTGCCGGGGGTGTTTTGATCGCGCTGCCGGCACAGGTGTTTTTGCTGCCGGCAATCGACTCGATCGGCGCGTTCACGCTGTTCTTTGCAGCGGTGATGGCGCTTGCCGCCTGGTTTTCGACCGCCAGCCCACGTTTGTCCTACTTCGGTCTGCAGCTCGCGCTTGCGTTTTACCTTGTCAACCTCCAGGAGCCGTTTGAGCAGATCTCGCTTTCCGTGGCGCGCGATCGCGTCATTGGAATCCTGCTGGGGCTGGTGGCGATGTGGCTCGTGTTCGACCGAATCGCGGCACCGCGTGCCATTGAACGCATGGACACACTGATGCGGGCCACCCTGCGCAAGCTTGGCGAGCTTGCATTGTTGATCGCTGCCGAGGAACACCGGAAGGGCGAGCGCCCCCTGGGGCAGGTTCAGCAGCTGCGCGAAGGCATCAACAACAACTTCAGCCAGATGAATGCGGAAGCCGACGCCGTGCATTTCGAGTATGGCCGGCAGCGCGAAAGCCAATTGCGAGAGCGAGGGCGCATGCAAAGCATGCAACCGGCCATGCGGTCGTTGTACCTGCTCGAAATTTCCTTGTGGGACGCCGTTTCGCTCCCCATCGGAAGCCAGGCCGGCAGTGTGAAGGGGCCTCCAGTCGGGCCGGAGTCTTTCAAGATTCTCGAACGGCTCGCCGAAGCGCTGGATAGCTTTGCAGCGCTGCCGGTGCCGCAAGCCCGCTCCCTGCCGCGATACGCGGGCGTCCAGGCCCGTGCAGATGCGGCGGTCGATGCAGTGGGGCGAGAACTGGAAGGGATACGCGAACGGCCGGAGCAGGGACGAGGCACGCCGGCCTCTCTTTGCGCAGGGCTGGTCGTGTCACTTCGAGCACTGCAAAACGCCACGGACACCCCCTAAAGGCAAAGGAACCGGGCGGCGCAAACTGCGGGAAACCAGCAAGCGCAGGATCATCCAGGTCGCGAGTGCCAGTCCCCCGTCCGTGACAAGGCTTGCAAAGGCAGCGCCCTGCCAGCCCCAGCGCGGTATCAGGAGAAGGTTAAGGGCAAGGTTCAAAACCGCGATACCGAACTGCGCCCCGGTACGAACCCATTGGTTGGCACAAGCTGTAATTGCCGTGCCCCATGCGTAATGGAGCGCTCGCAGCAGCGGGAGCACACACAGGAAGCGCAGTGCGCCGACAGACGCGGCAAAGGAGTGGCCGAACACGCGAGGCAGAAGCGGCGCGCCAAAAGCAAGCACGGGCGCGGCAACGAGGCCGAAAGGCACGGCCCAGCGCAGGAGGGAGCGGGCGCCGCGGTCGGCGGCAGGCGGACCACCCGCCACGCCTTCTCGAAACAGCCGGGGAGAAGCCGCGCCAAAAAGGCTGATGACCGGGGTGGACAGCACATCGACCACGCGGTAAGCGGCGGCATAAACACCTGCCTCCGCCAGCATTCCGTACGAAACCAGGACGGCTTTGTCGATGTCGTTGTAAACAGAGATGGCCGAGCTGGAACAGGAAAAAGAAAGCCCTTCGACGAGGTGCCGGCGGTGAATGGCCGCCCACTGGGGCCAGCCCAGCAGACGCGTGACGAGGCAAAAGCCGGCGACGGCGACCAGCAACGACGAAAGCGTGTACATCCGTGCCCAGAACAAAACAGAAATGTGTGCGTGAGTCTCAAGCGCCCAGAAGAACAGGCCGGCAGCCGCCATGGCGCGCGCGGCATTGGTGAACGCCAGCAGCTTGGCGCTCCATCGCGCCAGGTCCGCACCCTGGAGGGCACGGCTGCCAAGCTGGGTCAGCTTCCCGAACAGGGCGTCCGACAAAGCCAGGTATGGCAGGAGCTGCCGTAACTGCGCGGACAGGAAAAAGTGCCCGTAAAGTATGACAGCACCGAACAGGACGGCGAACCCGGCGAACGAAACTGCCAAGGCACGAGCCCAGGTGACGGCAAAGGCAGCGCGGTCGCGCGAAACAGTCCGGAGCAGCACCATCTCCATGCCGAGCGAGGAGAACTGTGAGAGCACGTTGATCAGGGCTACAACTCCGGCGAACGCGCCATATCCGCCCGACCCCAACATGCGCCCGATCAGCAGAAAGTAGAGCGCCTGGAACAGTGTCGCGGCACCGTTGCCGGTAAGCATCCAGCCGACCTGATGCCGCAGCCGAGTGCCTGTCCCCGCCGGCTCTGAAGCGACAGCGACGGGCTGATCTGATGTGGCCGGGGTTCTCCTCGGCATCTGCAGCGTTGTACCTCCCAGCCGTCGCCCGGGGTTGAATCCATCCGTCTCGCGAGGCACGGCTCTGTTGAGCGATCCGGCGAGTGGAACAAATCCGTAAATCCTGCGGGGTGTCTTCTGGTCCGCGCCGATCGCTTCGTCATAGAGCTCTTCGAGGAGCGCAGTTTGGCGCCGCAAATCGAAGGATGCTTCTACGCGTGCACGTCCTGCCATTCGCAGTCGCGTCGCGAGAGCGCCGTCGGTCAGCAGTTCGAGCAGGTGTGCGGCCAGCGCTTCGGCATCGCCTTCCTCCGAAAGCAAACCGTGTTCACGATGAACAATCAGCTCGGGAATGCCCGAGTGCCGGGTGCTGGCTACCGGCAGGCCAAGCGCAAGTGCTTCGCACAAAACCGTAGGGAGGCCTTCGGCATCGCCGTCGGCGGCGGTCAAGGAGGGTGCCGCCAGACAACGGGCATTTCGCATCAGCTTGCAAATCTGCTCCCCGGCTTGCATCCCGAGAAAGCTGGTGCCAAGGGTGCCGGCGGATGCCAGCCGTTCCAGGTGCTGCCGGTCCGGCCCGTCGCCCGCGATCACCAGGCGTGCTCCGGGCAGCCTCGATTGCACGTGGCTGAAAGCCTTGATCAAGACGTCGCAGCCCTTTTTCGGGACAAGTCGCCCGACAAAAAGCACTTGGGGATCGGCGGGAAGCGGGTTCAGCGCCCGGAGTGCGGGTGTGTTGACTCCAATCGGAACCACGCGGAGGTTGTGCGCCGGGAAGCCCTGGGTCAGGGCACGGTCCCTGATGGCATTCGAGACGCAAACAAAAAGGGCCGCCTCGGACCAAAGCT
>CAXTYP010000011.1:6675-19276 GCA_964248435.1 uncultured Acidobacteriaceae bacterium
CGGTCCCTGATGGCATTCGAGACGCAAACAAAAAGGGCCGCCTCGGACCAAAGCTGTTCGCGATGACGCAGGAAAAATCGTCCGCGCCGGGTTTTGCGGTGCGCCCCATCCTCGCACATGACGTCATACCCATGCAGCGTGACCACGAGTGGCACGCCGAGCTCGCTCCGCAGCGCCAGGACCTCTGCGCCGTCGAGCGCGAAATGAGCATGGATCAGTGCAGGCTCGTGAGTCTGAGCCGCTTTTTGGAGGCCCGGCGCGTACGGCAGCCTTCCCGCAAGCCGCTTCAATCCGAACGGCGATCGCGGGCAAACAACCTGGCCCTCCGGCAATGTCAAGGACCGTGCGTGACGGCTAAGGCCTGTGAAGATGGGCTTGTAGCGGGTAAGCTGGAGCGCCTGGGCGGCGATAAAAGTCTCGGACGGCGGCAACAGGTCGCTGCGATAGATCAGCACACGGGGCTTCATCAGCTAGCGCGCCTCCCGGCTTTGCACAAACGTCCAACGCTGCTTGAGGCGAAGAAACGGCAGCTCCCAAAAGCGATAGCTGACCCACGCAAGCAGCGCGGTGAGCAGGAGGGCAAAGAGTTTCTCCAGCGTGAGCGAAAGGAAGTCAAGATTGGAACCGAGCAGCCGGGCCGCTGCGTTGGCGAGGAAAAACCCGGTTTCATGAAAGACGTACAAACCAAATGACAACTGCCCCAGCCGGACCAGGTATGGCGGGCAGAGTCGTGCCGGAACGCCCAGCGCAGCCCAAAAGAGTGCGGCGGCTCCCACGCCGGCCAGCCCATATCCGGCAGAAAGCGAAAAGGCCGAAGAGGCGGCCGAGGCGTCCTTGAGATGTCCCACGCTGGCGGCCAGCAGCAGGGTCCCTGCCCCGCAGAAAGCCAGCAAACAACGAAGGGATGGCATGATCTCTGGAATTCGGCCGCGAAGCATCAGCGCACACGCAGCGCCCAGGGCAAAGTATTGAAATTGCACGCCGCTATTAACCCAGGCGGTGACATGAAGCGTTTCTGGATTCGCGGTACCTGCCAAGATAAAGAGGATTAGGTGCGAAAACACCACCGTTGCCCCGCAAAGCACGAGCAGGCGCCTGGTCGAAAAAGCTCGTCGCAGCAGTGGCCACAGCAGATACCATTGTTCTTCGACAGAAACGCTCCATAGTGCCCGCATCGGCGTCGTGATCAGGGGATGGCAAGCGATGTACCAGTTGCCGGCCAGAAACAGGGACGCGAGCAAACGGCCCGGCTCGATGCGAAAGCCGTGAAAGTGGAGTCCAAGCAGGCCGTAGGCGGCGAGAACGCCCAGGTAAAGCGGCCAGATCCTGAGAATGCGGCGAACGTAAAAAGATTGCAGGTGAATGGTGCCGGTCACCTCTCGTTCGCGGCGAAGCAGTTCAGTAATCAGGTAGGCGGAGAGAAAAAAGAAGATGGGAACGCCACAGCTCCCAGCACCCTCGAGGACAGTGAGCACAGCGGCAGGTGCGATGCCTTTGAACGAAAGAAGTGCATGGGAAAGCCAGACCATGAGAAACGCACAAAGGCGCAAAACGTCCAGCTCTGGGCGGTAGAAACGGCTGGACGCCGAAACTTGTCGGCCCTGGAATGAAGGCCGGGCACCCGCTTGCACAATTACTGCCATAAACTGCTCCCGACCTGCTTTTGAGAGCAAGTGTCATTCCTTACCCGAGACCCGAAGATCCAGGGCTGGGCGAAAGCCATGTCCGCGGGTGCAGGCCACGACTTCGGGGAGCGCGTGGTTGCCGTCGTTAAAGAGCGATGGGCCAGCAGCCGGGTCACAGTTCTGCGATCGGCTGCCATTGTCTCGACCTGCGTGAGAGCTGCGATGTAAAGCACCCAAAACAGGCCGTTGAACGAAAGCAGGGTGTTTTCATCGAGGTCGTACACGGCGATCAGAAGCAGGGTCGCCATCGGCCAGGCGGCTTCAACGTAGCGGCCTGCGCGGAGTTCTGGCCAAAGAAGCCACCCAGCCCTGAGAAACCCGAGCGCGAACAGCACCAATCCAGATGCTCCCAGTTCAAGGCAGATCTCCAAAAAACCGTTATGCGCATGAAAAAGCACAAAGCGAAGCGCCACAATTACGTCCCACGAGGCACCCTGGGCACCCCGCCAGAAGGCGGAAAAGCCGTAACCGAGAAGCGGGCGATGCGTGATCGAGATCCAGACTTCGTGCCAGATCGCAGTACGACCAGTCAGGGTGGCATCGCGCCCAAGCAGGGGTGCAATCGCTGAAAAAGCAGCTAGTCCGACAGGAGTGAGAAGGCACGCGGTCAAGCTTGTACCGGCCAACAGTGCCGTACGTGTCTGCCGGTTGAAGCGGCAGCCCATAGCAAGCGTGCCAAGCGCCGCCACAAGCACGGCCGCGAGCAGCCAGGCACCTCTAGAACCACTTAGCGCGAGCTCTGCCAAAAACAAGAGCAGCAAAAGGCAACGCCCGGCGGAAAGCCGGCCGGAAGCGAGGACGCTGGCCACGGCAAATACCATGGCTCGACCACATGCATTCTTCTGTGTAAAAACCCCTTGCCAGTCGCCGCTGTGGCCGGTGGAGGCGTCGAGGCCGATCGAGGGAAACCCAAGAGCGAGAACAGCCGACCACACGGCAAGAACCGCGAAGCTCCACTGCAGCAGGAAAAGGAGGTGGTGACGCGTAAGCCGTGCGGCCAGGTAGACGCCGAAAGCGGCTGCCAGGCTGAAGGGCAAAGCACGCCTGACGGTCAGAAGTCTGTCCTGCGACCATACCATGGAAAACACGGCCCAGACTGCAAGAAGCATCGGCCACGCCGCCTGGGCGCGGGCACGCCAGAGCGAGGGACCATGGCGCAGCAGCAGGCCGGCGATCAGCCCGTCAATCAGCAACTGCGAACCGATGCCGGCCACGGTTTGAAAAGCGCTGGCCGAGGCCCCGGTCATCTCGTTTGCCTGGTTCGGCGCGATGCCGGGAATAGCACCGGCAAAGCCGAAGAACATCAGGATGAGCACGATCGCGACATCTTCCAGGTGGATTTGCCCGATAGCTTTCATCGTCAAAATGCCGTGTAGATAATGGCCGACGAGGCCGAGGCAGCAATGGTGGACGCGCCTAGCGCAAGATTCTTGCCGAGCGAAAATGGAACGTACACGATGTCGTTGTTGCGCAGCGCCACATCCGGCAGGCGGCCATGCTCCACATCATGGAGATGAAGCGGGATCTCAGCCGTGCTTCCATTTTGCCGGCGCAGCAGGGTTGCCCTGCCCTCTGCCGCCGTCTTTGAGGAGCCTGCGGCCAGTGACATGACTTGCAGCAGCGATAACGTCGCATCGTCCTGCATCAGGTAGCCGCCGGGTCGACCCACATCGCCCAACACATAAACAATGCCTGCGCGCGGGACCAGAACCGTATCGCCGGGTGCTACCAACGACGTGCTGGAGGCAAGCTGCTGTTGGGCGTCGTTCGCCACCAGCACGGTCGAGGACGAGCCGGAAAAGTGGCGAATCGTGACGTGCCGATCTGCCGTTTTGAGCAGGCCGCCAGCCTCCGCGAGTACATCCAGCAGGCCGCGCGGGCTGCTGATTGAAACGGTGCCCGGACGGGCAACCTCACCCAGGACTGCGACCTTCTGTGCCGCGGACTCTTCAAGCAGAACCTGCACTTCGGGATGATTCAGAAAGCCGCCCTGCTGATACCGGGCTGCGATGGCGACGGCAGCATCGGAAGTCGGTAGACCAGCTACCGGCACAGGACCGATCAGCGGAAGCGAAATCGTACCCGCATCTTTCACGCGGAGGTGGACATCGAGGTCTGGCTCTCGAAACACGTGCACCGCCACCAGGTCGCCCGGCCCGATTACAAGACTTTCTCCGGACCGCTGTGCGGATGCGGGGAGCAACGCCGACAAGAAAAGAAGCAGGCCCAGGCAGTTAACTCGCATACAGATTTTCCTGTGTGTAGCCGTAGTGTTGTTGGAATTCGCCCGAAGCCGGTGTGACCTGGTTCAGAATGACTCCAATCGGAACGGCAGGACCGACTTGTGACCTTAGCCGGTCCATGCTGCGGCGAAGGCTTGTCCGGCTGGTGCGTTCATGCCGGGCTAGCAGCAGCACCGCATCGCTATGCTGGGCGAGCAGAACGGCATCATGAACGGGCAAAACTGCCGGCGCGTCCAGAAGCACGACATCGTAAGCGGCTTTCCACTCAGCAAGGAGATCCGGCAGCCGGGAAGAAGCGAGCAGGTCCATCGTGAGCGGGGCACCTTGCGCATCAGCAAGCATGCACAGGTTTGGCAGATCGGGTATGGGCTGGCACGGCTGCACACGTTCGGGTCCTGAAAGGGCGAAGGCCAAGCCCCGAGTTGGCTGGAGTGATCCGTAGGGGCTTGCGGCTGGGCGGCGCAGGTCCGCGTCCACAAGCAACACCCGCGACCCGCCAAGCGCAAGCGTGACAGCCAGATTAAGCGAGAGCGTTGTTTTCCCTTCCCCCGGCAGGCAGCTGGTCACAAGGAGAATTCTCGGCAACGGATGCTCGTTTGCCACACGAACCAGAAGGGCGCGAAGGCAGCGAAGCTGTTCGGAATAAGCAGAATGCTTTCGGTCGACGGCGGGTGTCAGCAACGAAGGGCTAGGAAGGCGCGCCAGGGCTGGCGTCGCCTTGTTCCCGAATGCGAAGCTGCCCATCCAACGTTTGAACTTTGTCCACCTGCCATCTGCTGAGGCTCCACTGGCTATCGTGGGCAGAGTAGCCAGTAGAGGTACACCAATGAGTGTTTCAATCTCCGCAAAGGAATGGATGGATTCATCTACGAGTTCCTTGTACCCTGCGGAGAAAAGCCCCAGCAACACGCCGATTGCACCCGCCCCTGCAGTTCGCAAAGGGATGTTCGGCGAAGAAGGACGATTTGGCGGGGGGCTGTCCGCCGCACTGACGACCGAGATGTTACTGAACCGGAGCCCTCCCAGTAAGCTGGCCTGCTTGAGCTTCGACAGGAGCCCTTCATAGAGCGCGCGGCTGCTGTCGGCTTCTTCGCGCGCCAGCTGGTAAGCCAGCACAGAATCGTTTTGGTTGACGGCGAGCTGCTTTTGCCGTTCAAAGGCCGCACGAGCTGCTTGTTCGGTGCGTACCGCAACCTCCCAATCCGTGTGCGCACGCTGGCCTAAACGGCTCGTTTCCGCAGTTGTAGCGGCTTTCAGGCCAGAAAGCCGCGCTTGCAACTCAGCGATCTTGGGGTAAGAAGGTCCATATCGCGTGCTCGCCTCTGCCAGTTCCGCACGGACTTGCGCTTCCTGCGCCCGGAGGCCCTGGATCAAGGAAAGCGAGGTGTTGATCGAGGCAACCGCGCCACTGTTCGAATTGCCGCTCAGGCTGGAAATCAGCTCAGGGTTTGCCTTTAAGGCAACTTGATCGATGCTTTCCTTGAGGATGCGATTGCTTTCCGCCGAGGTCAGCGTCTGGTTGAGGCTATCGAGGCGCTCCAGGACAACATTGCGCGAGCCATCGTTACCAAACATGCCGGTACCGCGCTGCAGGCGGGCGGCGCGCGCTTGCGCTTCTTCCGTGCGACCCCGAAGCTCCTCCAGTTGACCGGAAAGCCAGCTGGACCCCTGAAGCGTAGCGGTCAGGTGTTGTTGGAAATCCATCTCGGCCAGAATGCGTGTACAGGTATTCGCGACCACGGCGGCGCGCACTGGATCAGGGTCGGTGTACGAAACATCAAGCAGGCGAGTGCCGGCGAGCGGCTGAACATTCAGGTGAGCTTTAAAAATCTTCTCAGCAACAGACCGTCGATTCGGCGCATTGCGAAGCGGCGTAGCGAGGGGTTCGAGCGGCTTGCGCCAAGGTAAGCGTCCAATCCATCGCGCAAACACTGAGGCGGAGCTGTTGGTAGAAGGTGCAAAGTAGTCGGGCGTACGCTCGAGCCCTGTTGCTTCTATCACTGCGAGGGCCAACGCCGGGGAGCGGAGGATGCCGGCTTCTGTTTGCAAAGTCATGTTGTAGTCCAGGGAGTCGCCCGCGGGCGCTGCTCCAGCCTGCCCGGTGACATTGCTTTCGAGGCCGAAAGCGCCGCCATCCTCCTTCAGCACCTGGATCTCCGCAGTCGCCCGGTACCGGGGCGTGGAGATGAAACAGCTCACCAATCCGAGCGACAGCATAAGGAGGGCAGGCCCAACCAACAACCGTCTGCGCCGCCGCGCTGCTTGCAACAGCGAGGCGAACGTCAATGTGTCATTCGGAATTTCGGGCGAAGTGCCGGAATCACGCATGCGAACTCAGATCTCCAGCGGTGCCGGCTCGGGAAAAAACCGATCGCTGCTCATGGTGAAGCCGAGGCTACCATCGGTTCACTGGGAACGACAGATTACGTAAGTTTTACAAACTTCCAGGAACACTTCACTTTGTCTGCCGGAACAAGGTAAATAATAGAGAGAGCAGGAAGTCGTCTGCGGCAGAAGGTGGCGCTGACAGGGTAGCGTCGAAAGGAATGTTGCATGCACTCACTCGGACTCGGTGGCGATTTGTTGACGATCGGATTGCCGGTCCACAATGCCATGCCCTACCTGCCGGAGTCGGTGGAAAGCATTCTGGGTCAAACTGCGCAACAGTTTCAGCTACTTGCGATTGTGGACGGCTCGACTGACGGCAGCCTTGCCTATCTTCATTCCATCCGCGACGCGCGCTTGCGAGTCGTGGAACAACAGCATTGCGGCATCACGTTCACACTGAACCGCATGCTGCGCGAGTGCCAAACGCCGTGGCTGGTGCGGCAGGACGGGGACGATGTGTCCATCCCGGAGCGGCTTGAAACGCTTCTTGAGGCGATTGGTCAGCATCCGGATGCAGGTATGTTTTACTCGAATGCTGCTTACCATCCTCAGCGAAAGAGTGTAGGACTTTACCGCTGCACACGCGGCACGCCGGACCAGATCCGCTCTGTAGCACGTTCTGGCTATCTGCCGGCGATCTGCCATCCGAGCGCAGCCCTTCACGTGGAAAAGACCCTGGCGATCGGCGGCTACCGGCCAGGGATCCAGTGTGAAGATGCCGACCTGTGGTGGCGTATGGCGCTGGCTTACGATATCCAATTCATCCCGGACGTCTTGCTGCTATATCGGCAGAACGCGGGGAGCCTGACTTCGAAGAACCTTCGTCAACAGGCACTTCACGGGCTTTACGTGCAGTATCTCCTTCTTTCGCAGCTGCAAAGCCGAGCACCGGAAAAGCTTAGCGATGTCGAGGGGGAACTCGCGCGCCTGCTGGCGGAAACCCCGCTGATTGCCAAGGAGAAGCTACGGCTTTTTAACATGCACCTGGGTCAGGGCGAGTACCTCGCTGCGGGCCGCGCACTTCTCAGTTCACTTCGGGCCTCGCCCGCCTACGTGTTGCAGCGATTGCGGGATGAAGTGATGCCGTCAGGAGCCATCAGCAACGGTGTGGAACCGCGGTTGTTTCAACAGCGCAAAGACCTGTTCTGGCCGCAGCACTCTTCTGCATCGGCTTGAAACGCTTGGAGACGGAAACCTATGGTGAAGCACCCTTCAACAGGGCGCGTATGGTTCGGCGCGGCACCGGTAGACGCCGTAGACATGGCTTCGTCGGTGCAGTGGCTCATGGAAGAGCTGCAGCACAGGCAAGCGGTGCCAGCGCCGCCCGTCCAGATCATGGGTCCGAATGCATTTCTGGTCACACTTGCGGCGAAAAACCCCGCGTTTGCGGAGTCAATGCAGCAAGCCTCGCTTTGCCCGCCGGACGGCATGTCGGTGGTGTGGGGCGCGCGATTGCTGGGCACTCGCATCACCGAGCGGGTGCCTGGTGGCGAGTTCATGGAGCAGGCGTGCGCGGCTTGTGCTGCGCACGGCTTTTCGGTGTACTTTCTGGGCGGATTACCGGGCGCGGCGGAAGGCGCGGCGCTTGCTCTGAAGGCACGCTATCCAGGGCTCCTGGTGGCCGGTACTGACTGTCCGCCGATAGGTTTTGAGCAGAATGAAGGCGAGAACGAGGCCGTTCGCGAGCGCATTCGAGCACGGAAGCCAGACCTGCTTTGCGTGGCGCTAGGGGCGCCCCGGCAGGAGATCTGGATGCTGGATGAGTGCGGGACTTTGCCGATCGGGGCAGCCTTGTCAGTGGGCGCGGCACTGGATACGCAGGCAGGTTTGCGCAAGCGGGCACCGGCCTGGACGCACCGGGTCGGGATGGAGTGGTTGTACCGGCTCGCAATGGAACCGCGCCGGCTCTGGAAGCGCTATCTTATTGGCAACGTTGGATTTATGATGATTGCTGGGCGAGAATGGGCCCGGGGGCGCAAGCGCCGGGCGATGGAAGATTTGTTGCGCACGGGCCCTGCGCAGCAGGGCGACAACGGCGCCAGGACCACACGGCCCGCGCCAGCGCAGGGGGTAAAGGCAGGAGACAAGAACGAGCCTGCTGGCCGAGGTCCGCTGGCAGCATCGAGCAGAACGCCAATCCATTGAGCTTTACTTAAACCCTTTAGATTGTTATAGATATATTCGAAGCGTTCGCTTCTCAAGCGTGTCTTGAGACCGGCGGTTGGGACTCGGAACAGCCCAAGAACTGATGGGCAAAGTGCGTCAAATCCGGGCTATTTACTGGACGATTGGCACGGCGCATGGGCTGCACAGAGGTGAAATCGGGGTCCTTTTTGCTGTTTCGATGTGTGTTTATGTGACATTTTGCGCACACCCAAATGTATAAATTCAGTCAACCGTGCATAGATATGCACTCCTCACGGTACTTCAGTACCGTGCCGTCCCACACTCGAGGGATGGACAAAAGAAGGCTGCAAAAGGGTGTCCCTGCCGGAACCGCGAGCAAGCTTTCCTTGCATTGGTTTGGACCTCGGCTGGTGCTTACGGCTCCTTCACTTCGAAGGCCGCCAGGTTCGAAGTGGTCGCCTTGGCCGGATCGTCATCGTCCTTGTAGTGAATCTGGACGGTGTAGTGACCGGGCTTGCTCAGGTCGAACAGCTCATTGAGTGTCGTTCCGTCTTTTGCGATCTTCCCTATAACGACCGAACTTCCTATGCGGCTGCCGGGTGCAACTTGTCCGGCTTCCACGTATTGATCGTAGGGCGTGGGTTGGAGGCGTTCTCCAGAGCGGGTGACTTTGACAGCGCTGTACAAGTTCACCTTGTTGCGACCCGGGTTGCACGCCGGGGGAGCGCCACACCTAAATCGGGGTTGTTGTGAGGTTTGAGAACACGATGTCGAGCACGACCGGTTCTCCTACTTTGTAGACTGCCTGCTCCGTCCTGAGTGTGATCGTCAGAGTGGGATGGGGAGATTGGCTGCTTGCCGGCAGTGCAAGAGCTATGGTGGCGACCCATGCCATGATCCGGGCGTTGTGTCTCATTTGAGCTGTTTCCTTTGCTGCTTCGATTGCCTGCAGACACCATCGCAACGCTGCTGTAGACCAGCGCGGGGCTGAAGACTATCCCGATTCGGCGGCGACACGCTTGGAGCTACCGTATCTCGAAGGTCGCTATGTTTGAAGTGCCTGCCGCTGTTGCGTACCCCTTATCCCGACACTTGATCTGGACTGTGTATTTTCCAGGCTTGTTTAGATCGAATAGCTTGTTGAGCGTCATTCCGTCTTTCGCATCGTTACCCGCAGATACCCCGTACTGAGTACGGCTTAACATCACCATTTGGTGGCTCTGCGCGGCTTGCTCATATGCGCTGGGTTCGAGACTCGTTCCAGAGCGGCTCACGTTGACCTCATCGAAGAGTTCAGCCTGCGTCGCATTCGGGGAAACCCATACTGCTATTGGGTTTCCGAGTGATTTGAGAACACGATTTTGAGATAAACCGGTTCTCCCAGTGCGTAGATAGGCTTAGGAGTTGTGATCATGATCGTCAGAGCGCGATTTGCAGATTGAGCGCTAACCAACCCGGAGAAGGCTACCATGGCAAAACCAGCGATGTATGCAACGCGGTGTTTCATTTCAAGTTGTCCTTCGCTGCTTGCGTGGTAAGGATGGAATGGTCGCACTTCACTGACGACGTCTTACAGCCAATTTATTTCAAAGGTCGCTATATTTGAAGTGCTTACCCCTGCTGGATCGCCGTTGGCTTTGTAGCGAATTTGGGTGGTGTAATGACCGATTTTGTCCAGCTCAAACAGCCTATTCGATGTCATTCCATCCTTCGCACCTGTTCCAGCAACCACCATGCTCAGAATGCGGCTGCCGGGTGCCACTTGTCCGGACATCACGCTGTGCTCGTATTGTGTGGGCTTGATACGGTTTCCCGAACACCTGAGGTCAACATCGCTATAAATTTCCCCTTGGGTCGACCCAGGAGACCGCCAAACCGGTATCGGAGTCGTTGTAGGGTTTGAGAAAACAATCACGAGGTGAACAGGTTCGCCCACTGTATAGACGGGCTTCGAAGTCGTGATCGTGATGGACAAAACGGGAGACGAGTGATTAGCCGATATTGCCGAAGCTGCCACGCTGACGCAAGCTAAGAACTGGCGCTATGATCCACGCTAACCATCTCCTTTTGCCGGCACTTTGAATACTTTCAAGCCTTTTGGCCGCTCTCGTCGCTCTACCGACAGTACCCTCCCGGCTACCGTATCTCGAAGGTCGCTATGTTTGAAGTGCTCGCCGCTGTTACATCGCCTGTATCCCGGCCCTTGATCTGGACTGTGTATTTTCCAGGCTTGTCTAGATCGAATAGCTTGTTGAGCGTCATTCCGTCTTTCACATCGTTACCCGCAAATACCTTGTACTGAATGCGGCTCACTATCACCATATTGTGACTCTGCGCGGCTTGCTCGTATGCCGAGGGCTTCAGACTCGTTCCAGAGCGGCTCACAGTGACTTCATCGTAGAGTTCAGCCCGATTCGCACCGGGAGCAGCCCAGACTCCGATTGGAGTTGTCGTCGGGTTTGAGTAAACGATGTCGACGCGAACAGGTTCCCCTACTGTGTAGACGGGCTTCGAGGTCGAGATCGAGATGGATAGCACGGGAGACGGGTTGCTGCCTGTCATTGTAGAGACTGCCATACTCACGCAAGCGACGAATGTGGTGCCATAGATCATCTGAGCGACCTCCTGTGCTTTCAAGCCGTTGAGCGATGATGGCAATGATACTCCCCATGCTACAGGTGCTAGCGTCGCTAATTGCCGGCACTTGTCAGGGCCATGTAGAAACAACCATTGGAAGGTTCATAGGCTAACAACCATGCTCTTGGAGCCTTTACGGCACTCAGAGCCTGCGCCAGGAGGTCCCTCGCCGGTGTTGGCTCTTGAGCCTTAAAGGGCATAACCCGTGCACTGAGCTCATTGTCGATGAAGCCGCCGCGCGCTACGCATGTTCCTGTTTTATGAGCGACTTCGCGCAGGATCAGGTCTATCGTCTCTGAAACTGATCTTTCCTTTGCATCCAGCACCAGCTTGGTATTCAACAAGGGTATGTAACCTGGGACATCTGGGATGACGTCGAGCCGAGAAGAACCTTCATGCCTTTCCAGCTTGAAATGAATGCTAAACTCCTTGTCGAACTGACTTACCAACTCGCGTACGATTTCCTCGCTCGAGGCCTCAGTGCTGGCATGGCCAAGATCGACAGTGGCCGTGAGCGATCCGCCGTTCAAACGTCTATTTACGCCGGGATCACCGTGCATTTCACGGTCGGTGTACTGGGGATCCTCGTAATCGACAGTAGCCGGGAGGCTGCCGGTGACTGCTTGTAACGCCTGATACAGCGGTCGTGGGCTGATCGCATGGATTGTAGTTGTACCATTCGCGTTCTGTTGAACGGCAGCTTCGAAAGTAAACGACTTCTCGTCAATAGTCTGTCCCAGGCTAAGGAGAGGCGATAGAGTAGCCGCCAAAACTGTCACTGCTTTTAGCCGTTCCATGACTTGCTCCCATCACTATTGGTTCAGGTTACTCGGGTTTGAGCGTTTTACGGAACCAATGCGGAATTGATGAAGGATTTTGCCAACCCCCGTCCCTTTCTAGACCCGGAGAATACTCGTTTATAAGTCGGCCGGCATAGCTTCCCGACCCGCCGGATCAGTTCCACGGCGGACACGCAGCTGAAGCTGCGGGATAGGCCGGTGTCGGATCTTGCGATGAGGTCGTCGATGGAGAGGCCGCAGGTTTCAAATGGCGCCAGATAGGCGAGATCGAGCCAGGTGGAACCGCTGCCCGAGATGCGGGCCTGGGGGTGAGGACCCGCAGCTGGTTGGAAAAGCTGGCGGGCGCTGTGGACGGTGAATAGCGTGAGCGGTGGCAAGTCATTCGTTGCGTGCGGAAGGTGCGTGTGCTGAACCAGCAAGCCCAAAGGGTGGGGGAGCAGCGACGTGAGCCGGCGAGGACTAGGCCCCGGTGTGGGTGCGGCGCAGGCGGTCGCGGAGATGGCGGCGCAGGGATTGGGGGATGAAGAGAAAAGCGACGAGTTGCGCAAGCGCGGACGGATGGGCAGAGCCGGCCCCGAGGGCGAGCCGAAGAAGTGCGAGGCGGAGAAGGGCGAGGCGTTCGGGCCAGGGGGCGTGCGCGGCCTGGGCGGCGCACTCGGTGGCAAGAAAGCCGGCCAGGGCGCGGGGGGTGAACAGGTGGCGCCGGTCGTGTGCCCAGTTG
>CAXTYP010000012.1:0-19034 GCA_964248435.1 uncultured Acidobacteriaceae bacterium
CCAGCAAGCCCCGGCCTTGCTCACGGATAAACAAGCGCAGGTCGGTCGCGATCTGCTCATTGCGCGAGCGGCCGGTGTGCAGCTTCAGCCCGAGGTCGCCGACCAGCGCAACAAGGGACAACTCGACATAGTGATGAATGTCTTCAGCATTTGAGGCGGGCGACGACGGATCGTCCGAAACAGACTGAGCGGCGATCCGGTGCAGTGCCTGGACGATCCGCTCTTCTTCCCCTCGCGTCAGTACACCAGCGGCCCCGAGCGCGCGCGCGTGGGCCTGGCTGGCCCGCGTTTCCTGGGCGAGCAGTGCCCGGTCAAAGCCGAAGGAGCGCTGCCATTGATCGAAAGCCGGGTCGAGCGGCTCGCGAAATCGTCCCGACCACATCTTCACTTCGCGACCGCCTTGTTCTCCTGCATTTCGCGCAGCTTGGCCTGCGTACGCGCCGGCAATCCGAGTATGCGGATAAAACCGGCTGCATCCTTTTGGTCGTAGCTGTCGCCCATAGTGAACGACGAGAGCTCGTCGGAATACAACGAGAACGCGCTTTTACGGCCCGCGATCGACACATTGCCTTTGTAAAGCGCAAGCGTGACCGAGCCCGTGACGTTGTCCTGCGTTTTGGCCACAAACGCGTCAAGAGCTTCGCGCAGCGGCGTAAACCACAGGCCGTTATAGACGAGGTCGGCGTAGCGCAGACCCACGTGCTGCTTGTAGTGCTTCGTTTCGCGGTCGAGGCACAGCGCTTCAAGCTCCGCGTGGGCGGCGACGATCAGTGTGCCGCCGGGTGTCTCGTAGCAGCCGCGGCTCTTGATACCGACAAAGCGATTCTCGACCAGGTCGATGCGACCGATCGCGTTACGCGCGCCGATCTCGTTCAACAATTCGACCAGCTGCACCGGCTCCAGCTTTTGGCCGCCGACGGACACCGGCACGCCGCGTTCGAAGCCGACCGTGACCGTTTCCTCGGCATCGGGCGCTTCCTGCGGACTGCGCGTCATCGTCCAGGTGGTTGCGAACGGGGCGTTGTTCGCATCTTCCAGCTCGCCGCCTTCGTGGGAAACGTGCCAAAGGTTGCGGTCGCGTGAATGAATTTTGACGCGGCTCGCGGAAACCGGGATGTTGTGCGCTTCGGCGTAGTCCAGGCAGTCCTCGCGCGAGCGAAGCTCCCACTCGCGCCACGGTGCAATCACGCGCAGCTCCGGTGCCAGCGCCTGGTAGGCGTGCTCGAAACGGACCTGGTCGTTACCTTTGCCGGTGCAGCCGTGGGCCACGGCGGCGGCTCCCTCGGCGAGAGCGGTTTCGACCTGAGCCTTCGCGATCACGGGCCGAGCGATCGATGTACCGAGCAGATACTTGCCTTCATACAGCGCGCCCGCCTGCACGGTCGGCGTGATGTACTCACGCACAAACTCATCGCGCAGATCATGTACGATCACCTTTTTCGCGCCTGTCGCATAAGCCTTCGCGACCACCGCATCGATGTCCTCGCCCTGGCCCACATCGGCAACCATGGCGATCACATCCATCCCGTAGTTTTCGTTGAGCCACGGGATAATGATCGAAGTGTCGAGTCCACCCGAGTACGCCAGCACTACTTTGTCACTTGCCATAATGGTTCTTCTCCGTTCTGTTTCTGTTAGTCGAGGGCGGGCAACTGCGCGCCGAGCAGCAGCAGCAGCAGTGCTTTTTGCACGTGCATGCGATTTTCCGCTTGTTCAAACACCACCGAGTTGGGCCCGTCAAACACTGCGTCCGTCACCTCGGCATTGCGGTGCGCAGGCAGGCAGTGCATAAAGGCCGCATGCGGCTGCGCGTGCGCCATCAGTGCCTCGTTCACCTGGTAAGGCTTGAAGATCGGAGCGCGCTTGGTCGCTTCGTGTTCAAAACCCATGCTGGTGACGACGTCCGTGTACACCGCGTCCGCGTCCGCCACGGCGGCCACCGGGTCCTGCACCAGCGCGATCTCCGAGCCAGTCGTGTTTGCAATCGCGCGTGCCTGCGCCACAACATCAGCCTTGGGCGCGTAGTTGCGCGGCGTGCCCACCGTGCAGTGCGCGCCCAGCTGCGCCGCGACGAGCATCAGCGAGTGACAAACGTTGTTGCCATCGCCCACATAGGTAAACCGCACCCCGCGCGCCGAACCCCCGAAACGCTCCTCGATCGTCATAAAGTCAGCCAGCGCCTGGCACGGGTGCTCATGGTCCGACAATGCGTTGATCACCGGGCAGGCCGCGTACTGCGCCATCTCCGTGATGGTTTCGTGCGCGTAGGTGCGCAGCACGATCGCCTGCACCCAACGCTCGACATTGCGCGACATGTCGGCCAGCGATTCGCGCTCGCCGAGCGGCGACTGCGTTTGATCGACAAACATCGCGGAGCCGCCGGTGGTGTTCATCGCGACCTCAAACGTGAGCCGCGTCCGGAGAGAGGCTTTCTCGAAGAACATCACCATCTGCTGCGCGTCGAGCGCGCTGCGAAAGGCGCGCGGTTCGCGTTTAGCACGGTGCGCCAGCGCGAGCACCGCTGCAATCTCGCCCGGCGAAAAATCGGCAATGGAGCACAGGTCGCGCCCGGCGAGCGACTCGCGCGCGGCGGAAAAGCCGTTTGCCGTCAGCGCCGGGGGAGCTTCGATCAGGGTGTTAGTCGCCAATTTTGCCTCCAATGTGCGCGGCGGCCGCAAGCTCCGGTGCCTTCAGGTGGGTAAGCGTTTCATCAAGCGCGGCGATCGCAGCGTCGACGTGAGATTTTTGAAGAATGTAGGGCGGCAAAAAGCGCAGCACGGTTTCGCTGGTGCGGTTCAGAATCATCCTGTGCTCGCGGAGCATGTGCCCGAGCGCGGCTTTGGCGTGTTCGGCATCGTTCAACTCGATGGCCAGCATCAGGCCCAGGCCGCGGACTTCCGTGATGCTGGCGTGGCGTCCCTGTAGCTGCAGCAGCTGCCGGTGAAAGTAGCTCCCGACTTCTTCAACGTGGGCGAGCAGGCCCGAGCGTTCAATCTCGTCGAACACCGCGATGGCGACCCGGCAAGCCAGGGGACCGCCGCCGAAGGTCGTGCCATGCATGCCCGGATGGATGGCTCGCGCCACCTCGTCGGTGACCAGGGTGGCCCCGAGCGGCAGGCCGCCGGCCAACGGCTTGGCCACGGTGACGATGTCAGGCGCGAGGCCAAAGTTCTGAAAAGCGAACCATCGGCCGGTGCGTCCAAAGCCGGCCTGGATTTCGTCAGCAACCAGCAGCGCGCCGGTTTCGCGCGCGAGTCGCTGCGCCGTGTCGAGGAACAGCTGCGAAAGCGGACGGATGCCGCCTTCGCCCTGGATCGGCTCCAGCAGGATCGCGCAGTACTCGCTCGACCAGATCTGCTCAAGCGCCGCCACATCATCAAATGGGATGAAGTCAACGCCTGGCACCAGCGGCGCGAAGGGCTCGCGGTACTTCAGCTTGTGCGTGGTGGAGACCGAACCCATGGTGCGCCCGTGGAACGAGCCCGTGAGACACAAAAAGCGGGTGCCGAGCGACGAGCCTTCTTCCCGTCGCAGGGTGCTGTAAGCCCGCGCGACTTTGAGCGCGGCTTCCCAGGCTTCGGTGCCGCTGTTTGAAAAGAAAACGCGATCGAGCCCGGACGCGCGCGTCAGGCGCTCGGCAAGCTCGGCCTGCCCGGGATGAAAGAACAGGTTGGAGATGTGCAGTGGCAGGGCCGCGGCCTGGCGCAACGCCTCCTCAATCACAGGGTGCGCGTAGCCGAGCGCGTTGACGCCGATGCCGCTCAGCAGGTCCAGGTAGCGCGTGCCGTCCGCGGCCTCCAGGTACACGCCGTCGCCGCCCGTAATCAGCAGCGGGTTGCGCTCATAGGTGGACAGCAGGAGCCGTTGTTCGGCGGCCTGCAGTTCGTCGAGGTTCATGGGTCATCCTTCCAGCGCGTTCTTCTCGCGCCTCCACGTTTGTTGAGAGCCGAACAAGGGCCAAGGAGATCCGTCTTATCCGATGAGTCCTGTGAAGCCCGTCCGCTCAGGCGACCAGCACTTCCGTGCCGTCCGGGATGCGCGAAGAGCAAAGCTCCGGCAACAGCGAGGCCCGTTCTGCCGGCAGGATGCGGACTCGCTTGACCCCCTGGGCCAGCGCTTCGCGACAGGCATTGAGCTTCGGCAGCATGCCGCCCGTGATCACCGCGTCGCGGGTCATCGCGGCAATCTGCCCGGTGTGGAGCCAGCGCATCACGGTGCCGTCCGCGCCGCGCACCCCCGGTACGTCGGTCAGAAACACGAGCGCGTCGGCGCGACAAGCGGTCGCGCAGGCCGCGGCCATCTCGTCCGCGTTGATGTTGTAATACTCGCCGTCAAAGCCCAGCGCGATACTCGACAGCACGGGCACCCCGCCCATCGCCCAGATCGCTTCCAGCCAGCGGGGGTCGGCCGCGGCAATTTCGCCGACAAAGCCAAGATCGGGTGCGGTGCGCTTTTTTCTCGCGCGAAACACCATGCCGTCGCCGCCCGACAGGCCCATCGCGGGCAGGGCCTGGGCCGCCAGTGCCGCCACCAGGGTCTTGTTGACGCCGCCGCCCAGTACCATCAGCGCCGTGTCCCGGGTTTCGGCGTCGGTGATGCGGAGTCCACCCACAAACTCGCTGACCTTGCCTAGTTGCTTCAGGGTCCGAGTCAGCTGCACACCGCCGCCATGGACCACCGCGACGCTGTTGCCGGCGCGCTGGAGCTCGGCGATGGCGCGGGCGCACGAACGAAGCAGCGCCGGGTCTTCCAGGGTTGCGCCGCCCAGCTTCACGATGTATTTCATAGCAGTCCCTCCGCTTCGTCGAGGTCTTCGGTCAGGTTCCAGTTCTGCACTGCCTGGCTGGCCGCGCCTTTCAGCAGGTTGTCGAGGCAGCTCACCAGGATGGCCCGTTGGCCGTCGGCGGCAAGTGAAAAACCCAGGTCGCAGAAGTTCGTTCGTTCGATAAAAGCAATCTGCGGCAGCTCTGGTGTGGGCAGCAGTCGCACCAGTTCGCGGCCCTTGTAGAAGGCTTGATAGCACCCCGCAACTGCCTCCGGCGTGGTCCGCTCGCGAAACCGGATATAAATAGTAGATAGGATGCCGCGCGGAATCGGGAGCAGGTGCGGCGTGAAAATCAGCTCCGCCGCGCTCACGCCCAGTTGCTCGTACAGTTCACCCGTGTGGCGGTGCTTCCAGAGCCCATAGGCTGACAGGTTGTTGGCCGCATACATAAAGTGTGTGGTGGCCGAAGGCTCACGGCCGGCCCCTGAAACCCCCGACTTGCTGTCGCACACGATGCCGTGTTCGCGATCCAGCAGGTCGGCAGCCAGCAGGGGTTTGAGCGCCAGCAGCACGGAAGTGGCGTAGCAGCCGGGGTTGGCGACGAGGCGCGCCGAGCGGATCTGCTCGCGGTGAAACTCCGGCAGCCCATAGACCGCCTGCGACTGCACAGCTTTCGCCGCGGGATCGTCGCTATCGGCAAAGCCGTAAACAGCCCGGTTCTCGCTGGCGGCCAGCCGCCACGCCCCGCTCAGGTCCACCACGCGCAGCCCGCGCGCGAGCGCTTCCGGTACCCACTCGCGCGATTGTTCGTGCGGGGTCGCGAGAAACAACGTATCGACGCCGCGGTCCGCCAGCAACTCCCACGAGAACGGATGCACCGCAAGCGCCGACTCGCGGGCGAGCCCACGCAGCCCCGGGTGCATGCGGACGAGCGAGTCGGCTTCACGTCCGCAGAAAACCGGCGGCAGCCCGGCGAGGCGCGGATGCGCGAGCAGCAACCGCGCCAGCTCACCGCCGGCGTATCCGCGTGCCCCCACTACCGCTGTTTGCAGATTGTTCTCCATCCCGTCCTTTTCTGCGGCTCCTTATCCAATCAGGGTGTGCAGCCGCTCGCACAGCAAGCCGGCGCGCCGGTTGTCCTGGCACACAATCAGCACGGTGTTGTCCCCGGCCACCGTGCCCACTACTTCCGGAATCTCCGCGTAGTCGAGCGCCGCGGCGACCGGCTGCGCCGAGCCCATCACGGTAATCAGCACCAGCAGGTTTTGCGCCTGCTTCACGCGCAGGCCAAAGCTGGCCAGCAGCTCGCCCAACGATGGCAGTTCATCCTCATCGTCCGCATCCGGCCTGTCGCCAGCCGCGCCGTTGCCGGGCAGCGCATAGCCGTCCGGCCCCTTCATCAGCTGCAGCTCTCGAATGTCGCGCGACAATGTCGCCTGGGTCACTTTGTAGCCGCGCCGCGCCAGTTTGCGCCGCAGCTCATCCTGGCTTGCGACGGCGGCGGCATGCAGCAGGTCGCGGATCGCGGAATGACGCTCGGCTTTGTTTTCAGAGGCGTTCACGGGCTGAGTTCCGTCCTTCATACCTGGCCTGCTTCCAGCCGCGCGGCACCTTGCCGCTGGGCTGCCTTCGGCTTCACTGCATATAAATACGCCGTTCTGTATAATTATGCAAGTAGTGGCAGCCGTTTACTTCCTGGTAAACGCGGTTGCGACTGGCCTGCTGCTTGGCACGCGGGCTGCGCCCGGCTTGGTTTTGGGCCCGGTCAAAGGCTCGTTTGCCCCGGGCGATCCTTTTCGTAATACCTCGGAATTTCCAAGCGAAAGAGGACGTATAGTTGAGCATGGGTCGCCACCTTCCAAGTCTCCAGTCAGTCCCCGCCACGCTTGCCGCTGGCCTCACGCCCGGCCTTTACGACGCACGCTTTGAACACGAAAGCTGTGGTACCGGCTTTGTTGCGACACTCACGGCAGTTCCTTCCCACCTGGTCCTGGAGCAGGCGCTTGAAGCATTAAGCCGCCTGGAGCACCGTGGTGCGATTGCCGCCGACGGGCTTTCAAGCGACGGCATCGGCATCTGCACGGCGATCCCGCGCGAGTTGCTGCTGGACTGGTGCGGCCTCACTCTCCAGCCGGACCGCCCGCTTGCGGTCGGCATGGTCTTTTTTCCCGAGCGGGGCAGCGGCTCGCACACCCATCTTGAGGCCGCGCTCCGGCACCAGGGTTTTGAAGTCCTGGCCTGGCGCGATGTGCCGACGCGCCCGGAAATTTTGGGCGAAATCGCACGGTCGACCATGCCGCGTATTCAGCAGGTGCTGCTGACCACCGCGAACACGGACGGCATGGAACGCCGCCTGTACCTGGCACGCAAGGAGTTCGACCGGCAGGTCCTCGAAGGCGGCGAGACAGGCTACGTCTGCTCCCTGTCCACGCAGACCATCATTTACAAGTCCATGTGCTCGGGCCGGCAGCTGCCGCACTTTTACAAGGACCTCGAAGACCCACGCTACGTCACGCACTTTGCCGTCTTTCACCAGCGCTATGCGACCAACGTCGCCCCGTCGTGGGACCGCGCCCAACCCTTGCGGACGCTTGCGCATAACGGCGAAATCAACACTGTGTGGGGTAATCGAGCGCGCATGGACGCACGGGCCGCGACGCTGCCGGACGAGATCAAGCCGATCTTCACCCCGGACGGTTCAGATTCCACCTCGCTTGACGAGGTGGCTGAACTGCTGTCGCACAACGGCCGCACCATCGCCGAGTCGATCCGGTTGATGCTGCCGCCGGCCCACCACGGCAAAACGTCGGCCTTTTTCGCCTACAACGAAGACTCCATCGAGCACTGGGACGGCCCGGCAGCGGTGGTGTTTACCGACGGCCGCTTCGTGGGAGCCGCGCTGGACCGCGTGGGCCTGCGGCCTTGCCGCTTTTTCGTCACGGATGACGACCTGGTCGTCGTCGGCTCCGAGGCCGGCCTGGTGGATCTCGATCCCGAGCGCGTGGTGCACTCGGGGCGCCTAGGCCCCGGGCAGATGCTGTGCATCGATTTCGAAGAACACAAGCTGTACGAGAACGACGAAATTCAGAGCGTTTTTGATAGCCGCGCGCCGCAGTACGAGCAGCTGTTGAACGAGCGGACGCTGGACGGGCAAACGCCGGTCGCGCCCTTGCCGGAAGGCGAGCTCGGGCGGCTGCATCACGGCTTCGGCTACACGCGCGAAGACGTCCGCATGGTGCTGGGGCCGATGGTGGCCGAAGGCAAGGACGCGATCTGGTCGATGGGCGACGACACCCCCCTGGCGCCCATGGCGCGAGCGCCGCGGCCCGTATACGCCTTTTTTCGTCAGCGATTTGCGCAGGTCACCAATCCGCCGCTTGACTCGCTACGCGAAGCAGTGGTGATGCAGATGCACACGCGGCTTGGGCCCTGGCCTCACCTGCTCGATCGCAAGCATCGTCTGCCGGGCCTGTCGCTGCCTTCACCCATCCTGTCGCTTGGGCAGATGGAAGCGCTGAAAACCCGACAGCATGGTCTGCGCGACGAGCTGCCGCTGGCCGTGCTCGACTGCCTGCTGAGCGACAAATCCACACTCGCTGCGTGCTTGGATGAGTTGTGCGGCAAAGCCGCGGAACTGGTGCGCGGCGGGGCTGCCGTTCTGCTGCTTTCAGATCGCGCTGCCGATCGCGACCATGCACCTGTACCGATGGCGCTTGCGCTCGGCGCGGTGCACCACCATCTCATCCGGGAGGGTATCCGTACTCGAGCGGGCCTGGCGGTGGAAGCCGGCGACTGCCGCGATGTTCACCACCTGGCCGTGCTGATCGGCATGGGTGCGGGTGCGGCGTGCCCATGGCTGGCGCTCGAAACCGCGCGCGCCGCCGACCCGGAACATGGCGAAGCGAACCTGATGAAGGCCTACAACGGCGGCCTGGCCAAGGTTATGTCGAAGATGGGTATCTCCGTTCTGGACAGCTACCGCGGTGCACACCTGTTTGACGCCATCGGCCTCGACGCAAGCGTGATGAACGACTGTTTCTTCGGCACGCCCGCCGTGCTTGGCGGCGGAGCCGGATACGCGGAATTAGAGGCAAACGTACGCGCCGGCTGGGCTGGGTATGCACCTCCCCCCTCCGAAACTCCTGCATTGGTGGAACCCTCCGGGGCGGCGATCGAGGCGCCGGTCACCGTCGCCGCGACCGCGCCGTCGTTTCCCGCGAAAGACTTGCCCGACCCCGGCTGGATTCGTTTCCGCAAGGCCGATCGCGCTGAGCCGCACGGCTGGCAGCCGTCCACCGTGCGCCTGCTGCAAACCGTCACGGGTTCCACCGCGCGCGCCGTTGTACCCGCCCCCGAACCCGGCGCTGCGTGGGCCGCTTTTCGCGCCCAATCTATCGAGAAGGAGCCGTCAAACCTGCGCGACCTGCTTGGCTTTCGTCCCGCCGGCAGCCCTTGGCCGATCGACCAGGTGGAAGCCGCACCGGCCATCTTTGCCCGGTGTATCGCCAGCGCCATGTCGCTTGGTTCCCTTTCGCCCGAAGCCCACCAGACCGTGACGGCGGCGATGAACCTGCTCGGTGCACGCTCCAATACTGGAGAAGGCGGGGAAGACCGCGCCGTCTACCAGGCCGACGCCGAACTCGAACTGGCAGGCCGCAAGGTCCCGGCAAACCTGCTCAACAACAAGACCAAGCAGATTGCCTCCGGGCGTTTTGGCGTCACGGCCGAGTACCTCAGCAATGCGGAAGAGATTGAGATCAAGATCGCTCAGGGAGCAAAGCCCGGTGAAGGCGGGCAGTTGCCGGGCCACAAGGTGACTGGGCTCATTGCTCGCCTGCGCCATGCCCAGCCCGGCGTCACGCTGATTTCGCCGCCGCCGCACCACGACATCTACTCGATTGAAGACCTGGCGCAGCTCATCTTTGATCTCAAGCGTATCAACCCGCAGGCGACCGTCGGCGTCAAACTGGTCTCCGAATTTGGAGTCGGAACGGTGGCAGCCGGCGTCGCCAAGGCCTACGCCGACTACATCGTAATCGCCGGCCATTCCGGCGGCACCGGTGCTTCGCCTTTGTCCAGCATCAAGTACGCCGGTTCGCCGTGGGAGCTGGGCCTGGCCGAAGCGCAACAAACTCTGCTGCGGAACGGGCTGCGAGGACGCGTCCGCCTGCGCGTCGACGGCGGCCTGCGTACTGCCAACGACCTGCTCACCGCTGCCATGCTTGGGGCCGACGAGTTCGCCTTCGGCACCGCGGTGCTGGTGGCGATCGGCTGCGACATGGCCCGGCAGTGCCACCTCAATACGTGTCCTGTGGGCATCGCCACGCAGCGTGAAGATCTCCGTGCCAAGTTCCGCGGCAAGCCGGAGCACATCGTGCGCTTCTTTGAGGAACTGGCCGGCGATGTGCAGGCGCTGCTCGCGAAGCTGGGGCTGCCTTCGGTCGAAGCCGCGATCGGTCGCGTGGATTTGCTGGAGCAGGTGCGCACCGCCGGCGGTCTCGACCTCCAAAGGATGCTCGTGGCTCCTGCCGGGCGCGAACGCCGCTGGATGGGCGAGCGCAACGACCGGCCCGAGCCCAAGGAAGAAAAACCGGTGGACGATGCCTGGCTTCAGCCTGCGCTCGCGGCCTTTGCTGCCGGCGAGTCGTACACCTGGCGCGGCACGGTGAGCAACAAAGACCGGACGCTCGGAGCGCGCTTGTCCGGGGAGCTCGCGCTGCGGCAAGCCCGCCGGCAGGGGACCGGTGAGAACTCGTACCCTGCGTTGCGTTTTGAGCTGAACGGGGTCGCGGGACAAAGCTTTGGGGCCTTTGCCACCCGCGGCATGTCGCTCGTGCTGGAAGGGCTGGCCAACGACTTCGTCGGCAAGGGTTTATCCGGCGGTGAGTTGATTTTGCGCGGCCAGGGTCGCGCCGCCCGCGAAAGCGACCGGCATGTCATCCTCGGCAACGTCGCGCTTTATGGTGCGACCAGCGGGGCGTTGTTTGCCGCGGGTCGCGCGGGCGAACGTTTCGCCGTCCGCAACTCCGGCGCGCTGGCGATTGTGGAAGGGGTGGGCGACCACGGCTGCGAGTACATGACGGGCGGCACCGTTGCCGTGCTGGGCCGCACGGGCATGAACTTCGGCGCGGGCATGACAGGCGGCATAGCCTGGGTCTTCGACGAGGACGAAGGTTTCGTTCGCGACGGCCGCTACCACAAGGCTTTTCTGCAGCCGGAGCCCTACGAAATGCTTGACGAGGAAGGCAAGTCTGCCATCCGTGAGCTGGTGGTGCTGCACGGCTTAAAAACCAGCAGCACCCGCGCGGCTGCGCTGCTCGCGGACTGGGACCACCTGGCACCGCGGCTGCTGCGGCTCACGCCGTTGCCACAGGGCTAACAACTGCGCGAGCCGCCCTGGGCGGGTCGCGCCTATTTTCACACCGCGCCTGCGCGTCTACGGTCGATCGCTTGCACTCTGCGTCCGGTAGCGCACATCGAAGCCCTCCGGTACAGTGGCTGGGTATGCCAAGCCTGACCCAGCCCTGCTCCGCCCTCGATCACAAAACCCTGAACGACATCTTTGTCTCGATCATTGACTCGGGCTCGCCGGATGTTGTCCGCCTGCAGGCGAAGGACGGCAGCTGGCAGATCCTGTCCAGTGAGCAGCTGTACGCCCGCGTCCGCGCCGTGGCTGCATCGTTTGCGCGCCTGGGTCTCCGCAAGGGCGACCGCATCGCGTTGATCAGCGAGAACCGTTGGGAGTGGGCCGTCAGCGACTTCGCCGCGCTCGCGCTCGGGCTCGTCGATGTGCCCCTGTTTCCTACCCTGCAAGGCCCGCAAATTGCCGAGCTGTTGCGGCACTCAGGCGCGCGGGTGGCGATTGTTTCGACCGCAGCCCAGCTACGCAAACTGCAAGCCGTTCGCGCCGAAACCGCGCTCGAGCAGGTGATCGTCATGGACGCAGTCGCCGGCGAGGGAGAGATCCCGTTTTCGGCGCTGTGGGAGGGCGCGCAATCAGGAAGGGACGCGGATTTCGACGAGCAGGCCCACGCCATCGCGGCGTCCGACGTGGCTTCCATCATCTACACCTCCGGCACCACGGGTGAGCCCAAGGGGGTCGTGCTGACGCATGGCAACCTGGCGTCGAACGTGAACTATTCACTTTGCGGCTTCACCTTTGACGGCCCGCAGCGCACCGTTTCGTTTCTGCCCTTGTCGCATGTCACGGCGCGCCACGTCGATTACGTTCTGTACTCGCTCGGGTTTTCAGTCGCCTATTGCTCATCGATGGACAAGTTGATGGGGGCGTTCGCAACGGTTAAACCCACCCTGGTGGTTGCTGTTCCGCGCGTGTTTGAAAAAGTGCGGCAGGAGGTGGAACGGCGCTCCCGTGCTTCAAAGGTCAAGAGCAGCATCGTTGCCTGGGCCCTCGGGGTCGGCAAGCAGTGGGAAGCGGCCATCCTCGCTGGCCGCACGCCATCCTCGCCGGTGTGGAAGCTTGCCGACCGGCTGTTCTACAGCAAGGTGCGTGCCATTTTCGGCGGGGAAGTAAAGTACTACGTCGCGGGCGGCGCACCCCTGGGGGGCGATACGGGTCACTGGTTCGCCCAGGCCGGCATTGCCATCCTGGAAGGCTACGGCCTGACTGAAACCTCTCCCGTGATCGCGGTCAACACCCCAGGCGCGAACCGGCTTGGCACCATCGGGCGGCCCATCGGCAATGTGCAGGTCAAGCTGGCCGCGGACGGCGAGCTGCTGGTGAAAGGCCCCAGCGTCTTCAGCGGCTATTGGCAAAGTGCCTCCTTAACGGCGGAGGCCTTTGACGCGGAGGGCTGGTTCTTGACCGGCGATATCGCGGCGATCGATGCTGAAGGCTTTATCCAAATCACCGATCGCAAGAAAGAACTGATCAAAACCTCGGCCGGCAAGTTTGTCGCGCCCCAGCCGATTGAAAACAAGCTCAAGGCCGACCTGTTTGTGAGCCAGGCCGCCATCGTCGGCGACAAGGAAAAGTACGTGGCTGCACTGCTCCAGCCGAACTTCGAAGTGCTGGAGGCCTGGGCCCGCGAGCAGGGGATCGGGTTCAGCTCACGACGCGAACTGATCGAAAAGCCGCCGGTCCTGGCCCGCTACAAGGAAACGATCAAGAAAGTCAACCGCGGTCTCGCCGACTACGAGTTGCTCAAGCAATTTGCCCTGGTACCGGATGAGTGGGCCGTCGAAACAGGCGAGCTGACCCCATCCATGAAGCTGAAACGGCGTGTTCTGCGCGAGCGCTACGCGGACGAGATCGCCGGGCTTTTCCGGCCCAAGACAGGGTAGCAGAGTGGGGCACGAACCATGCGCGCCCCTTTCTGGAGCCTTAGTGATGGTGATCCTCGTGGCCGCCGCTATTCTCATGCCCGCCACCGCCGTTCTGGCGCGGAGCAGACTGCTGGGCTTGGGGCGCGGGCCGCTGTTGAGCCTGCGGTGCCGGCCGCTGCTGGGCCTGCGGTGCAGGCTGAGAACCCCGGTTGTAAGCGCCACCCGGCTGCCCGCCATAGCCATCCCGCTGCCCGCCATAGGCACCCGGCTGCCCATAGCCGCCCTGCGGACGTCCTGTTCCGGCGTTTCCGCCCGGTTGTGCATAGTTGCCTTGCGGGCGAGCAGGAACGGGCTGGCTTGCGCCGTATGCACCCTGAGGGCGACCGAAACTGCCCTGTGGCGCACCGCCCTGCGCCCGCCCACCCTGCACCTGCCCACCCTGCCCCGGAGCTGTTGGCCCACTGCCATACGCCGGTCGGCCATAAGTATTGCCGGCCGCGTTGCCGCCGCGGTAAGCCCCGGCCTGACTCGCGGCGTTGCCGGCAGGGTAGGCGGCCTGCCCACCCTGCGCCCGGTTGTAACCGTTGCCGCCATTGCCGTAGCCACCGGCGTTGTTGTAGCCGTTGCCGCCGCGATTCGGGGTCCCGCCGCTATTGTTGTTAAAGGTGTTGCCGCCGCGGTTCACCATTACATTGTTGATGTTGGTGCGATTGCCCGGCCCGCCAAAACGTGCCGCCTGTTGCTGATTAAAGGCCCGAGCCTCGGGGTTGCGGTCAAAGTGGCCATAGTTGCCGTGATTGACCACCGTCGAGCTGTTGGAGATGTAGGTGTTGTGGTTGTAAATCACCGTGCGCGAGCGCCAGTCCGGCTGCCAGTTGTGGTAACCCCATGAGAAATGTGTAAACGCGGCTACCGCGATGCCGACGCCAAACCCGATCGCAAGGCCTGTGCCGAAGCCGATGCCGCCGCGTGGCGGCCCGTAGTAGCGGTAGCTGGGGTACACGGCGATGGGAGCGCCGTATACAGCCCACGGATCGTAGTACGGCACATACACGATATTCGAGCTTGCGGGCACGATCAGGATGTCGCCTGGCTCATAGGTCACGGCCAGCTGCGGCGTCGTGCGCAGGTTCCCGGCCGCGTAGGCGCGCTGCCGCATGTTCTGCACGGCGCTCAACACGTCCTGCGGCTGGTTGTAATAGGCATTGCCCAGCTGCGTGGTCCAGCCCATGTTGGTGTTCAGGTTGTTCAACACCTGGGGAAAGGCCACAAGCGACTTCACGCTGGGATCCCAGGGCTGCGTGTTGGCTAGTTGCGCCAGCTGGTCAGGCGGATAGCCGCCGTACTGCTGCACAAACTGCCCCGCGTTTGCCACCTGCGCCGGGTAGGTCGCGGCTGCCAGCACCTGTGCCACGAGCGTGTCCGGGTAAAGCGCGATGGGTGCCACCAGGGAGTCGATCTGTTCCGGCGCAAGCGGCTGATAGGCGCTTTGGGCGTCGTAGTCGGGCGGCGGTGGCGGCGCGCCGTAGTCCTGGGCCACCGCGCTCGCGAGGCTCAGCGGCAGCATCGTCGCGGCCAGCAGGCCGGCTACTGCCCGTTGACCCAACCGCCCCACCGTCGCGGGGCTGCGAAATACCGTGATGCCCGATGCTTGTTCGTTCTTCGCTATGCCGCTCTTGATCTTTCGCATCGCCTTGTCCTTTATGGTCTGGCATTTCGCCCTATGTTCGGCTCTTAACTATAACCCTGGCAAGCCGCCCGGGAACTGTCTCGCCGGTGCAAACCCGGTCGCCGCCGGATAGTTCCGCCGGCTTGCTTCCTATATCGTCAGAAGAGCCATGGACCATGAGGCGCGTTTACGACGATTACGGATATGGATGCGGGGAGCAGGCCACGGCGCGCTGCTGGTGACGCACGGACTCGATGTGCGTTACCTGACTGGGTTTACAGGCTCCAACGCCGCCCTGCTGCTTTTCGGTCGCGCCACTGTTCTGTTGACCGACGGCCGCTACACCGCGCAGTCGCGTGAAGAAACGGCCGGCACCCGACTGCGCGTCGTCATCGCGAAACAGCTGCTCCGTGCCGCGGCGACATTGCTTGTCAAAGCAAGGGTCGCCTCCGTGGCGTATGACAGCACCAGCGCTACCGTTGCCACCCTGCGGCGCATGGAGGCGAGCCTTCCGGCGTCAATGGGCAAGGCGGCGCGCCGCCGTTTCTGGGTCCCGCTCGCGGCCTCGCCCGTGGCCACCCTTCGCATGGAAAAGGACGCCGGCGAGCTGCGCTCGATCGAGGACGCCGCCCTGCTGGGCTGCCGGGTGTTTGACGCCATACTGCCCCACCTCGCGGCCGGTGTGCCCGAGCGCGAGATCGCCGCAGAACTGGAGTACACGGCCCGAAAGCTGGGAGCCGACGGCATGTCGTTTGAGACGATCGTCGCTTCAGGCCTGCGTTCTGCCTTGCCGCATGGCCATGCCACCGCCCAGCCGCTGCCCCGGCGTGGGTTCGTCACCCTCGACTTCGGTGTTATGCTCAGGGGCTACTGCTCCGACATGACCCGCACCGTGTACCTTGGCAGGCCAACCCGTGAAGAAAAAGCCGCTTATGCCGCGGTCCTCGAGGCGGAAGAAGCCGGTATCGCCGCAGTGCGCCCGGGCGTGGCCGCTGCATCGGTCGATCTCGCGGCACGAAGTGTGCTGAAACAGCACGGTCTGGCGAAATACTTCACCCACTCCACTGGGCATGGTGTCGGCCTTGAGATCCACGAAAGTCCGCGACTTGCCGCCGAGGTGGAGGACGTGTTGGCTGAAAACATGGTGGTGACCGTTGAGCCCGGCGTTTACCTGCCCGGTCGCTTCGGCATCCGCATCGAAGACATGGTCACTGTTGAATCCACAGGAGCGCGCGTGTTGACGCCCACTCCGAAACAGTTGCTGATTTTGTAGAACGGGAAGAGGCAAGTACACCCCCATGAATCCGGAAGAAATTGAAGCACTGAAAGACCTGATCGAGTTTCTCCAGCAAAAAAAGATCGGCGAGTTTCGCCTGGAGCGCGGCGAGCTGAAAGTGGAGCTGAAGTTTGAGGCCGCCATCGCCGCAGGGGCGCCGCAAGCCGTCTCGCAGCTTGACCCCATGCTGCTGGCGCGCTTGCTCGCGTCCACACCCGCTCCTGTTTCGCAGGCACTTTCTCACCCCGTGTCCCACGACTCCGCCGCGGCCCTCACAGGCTCTGCCATGCACGCCTCGGCAGCCGTCGTTGAAGAAACGCTGCACACGGTCAAGTCGCCCATTGTCGGTACATTCTATGGTTCCCCCTCGCCGGGCTCCCCCGCGTTTATCAAAATCGGCGACACCGTTGAAGCAGGGCAACCGCTTTGCATCGTGGAAGCCATGAAGCTGATGAACGAGATCGAGTCCGACATCGCCGGCGAGATCGTGCAACAACTAGTGCAAAACGGTCAGCCGGTCGAGTACGGCCAGCCCTTGTTCACCGTGCGTCCGCTGTAGCTTTTCGCCAGCCGGAGCCGCGGGCCCGGAGAAAAACGGTTCAGCCTATGTTTGGAAAAGTCCTGATCGCCAACCGCGGCGAGATCGCCCTGCGCGTCATCTGTGCCTGCAAGGAGCTCGGCATCCGCACGGTCGCCGTTTATTCCGAGGCCGACCGCAACTCACTCCACGTGCGCTTTGCCGACGAGGCCATCTGCATCGGCCCGCCGCGTTCGTCGGAAAGCTACCTCCACGTGCCGGCCGTGATCGCGGCTGCCGAGATCGCCGACGTGGACGCCATTCACCCCGGCTACGGCCTGCTGAGCGAAAACGCGAACTTCGCCGAAGTGTGCCGCCAATCCAACATCAAGTTCATCGGGCCGCCGCCCGAGGTCACGCGCTTGATGGGCGAAAAGTCCATGGCGCGGCAAACCATGAAAAAAGCGAAGGTGCCGATCCTGCCCGGCTCCGACGGCGTCCTCGCCGACGAAAACGAGGCGCTGGAGTGGGCCAAAACGATTGGCTACCCCGTCATCCTGAAAGCGGTCGCCGGCGGCGGCGGACGCGGCATGCGCATTGTGCGTACCTCGGCAGAACTGCCGGGCTTGTACGGGGCCGCACACACCGAGGCCGCCAATGCCTTCGGCAACGGCGAGCTATACATGGAGAAGTTCATCGAACGGCCGCGCCACATCGAGTTCCAGGTACTGGCCGATGAGCACGGCAATGTTCTTTCGCTCGGCGAGCGCGAATGCTCCATCCAGCGACGCCACCAAAAGCTGATCGAGGAAGCGCCTTCGCTGCAGGTCACCGCAAAGATGCGCGAGGAGATCGGCAAAACCATCCGCAAGTCGCTGGTCGATGTTGGCTACCAGAACGCCGGCACCATCGAGTTCCTGATGGATGAGGACGGCAAACTTTACTTCATCGAGATGAACACGCGCATCCAGGTGGAGCATCCCGTGACCGAAATGGTGACCGGCATCGACCTGGTCAAGGCGCAGCTGCGCATCGCTGCCGGCGAAAAACTCTCGTCCATTCTCCCCGATCCCGTAGCGATTCGAGGTCACGCGATCGAGTGCCGCGTCAATGCTGAACACCCGGAGAAATTCACCCCGTCAGCCGGCAAGATCACGGCCTTCAACCTGCCCGGCGGCAACGGCGTTCGCGTTGATACCGCGCAGTACGCGGAAGGTGTTGTGCCGCCTTACTACGACTCGCTTATCGCGAAGCTCATCACGCACGGCAAGGACCGGGCTGAAGCCATGGCGCGGATGGAGCGGGCGCTTGAGATGTTTGTCGTTGAGGGCATCCACACCACGGTGCCTCTCCACCGGCGCATCTTCGCCGACGCCGAATTCCGCAAAGGCGACTTCGACACCAAGTTCATGGAGCGCTTCTTTGAGCGCGAAAAAGCGCGCCGCGCCGAAATGCCGCACATCATTGCCACCGGCACGTAAAGGCGAAAACCCCCTGCGCGGGAGGCGGTCACTTCGTGACGTGTTCTTGTAAGAGCGTGCAAGCGGGGGCTTCACCCCGCTTGCACGCTCTTAGTAAAAAGCCGCGCGAGCGGCCGCCTCCCGCGCAGGGGGTCTTTGCCCTACAGGATGTTGATCGCGCGAGCGGCGAGCAGGGCGATGGTGACGAGCGAAATGCTGGCCTGCACCATCATCAGGGCCTTGGCCCAGCGCGACAGAATGGGCGCGTCGGTCGGCGAGAACGCGGTGCTCGTGTTGAACGCAAGAAACAGGTAGTCGATAAATACGGGCGACCAATCTTTCGCTGCCTGGCCCCGCATGGTCATCTGGGGAAACAAAAACGCTCCTTCGGTATGAGCATCGCGCAGGTCGCGCGCGTGGGGGCCGCCCGCGTCGAGTCGCCAGTACCACGAAGCGAACACCAGCACATTGCTGACCCAGAGCACCCCGGCCACCAGCAGCAGCTGCCTGGGTGCCAGTGTGTGTCGCGGCAGCGACCGCACCAGCACTGTCAGCGACCACAGCAGTGACAGCGTCACGATCGTGTTGAGCGTGTAGCCGACAATCTGGTTGATGGAATGGCGGCCCTGGTAGCGCGCCAGCACCGCGGGAATCGTAAGCAGCACGACGATCAGCAGCACCAGCCAGTCCGGCCCCGGCGAAAACTCGCGCGGCAATACCAGTTCCAGCACGCCCACTGCAAGCAAGGCCAGGACCGCCGGCCATCGCGGTTCCGTGGTGCTTCCCTGTGGCGTCGGCGATAGGTCGGAATGCATACGCCATTTTGGCACGGGCACCGTTTACGGCCCGCGACGTGGCTCGCGGAGAAGCTGCGCTCGTTGCGGGCTTACCGGCCAGAGAGCAGGAACGTTCCGGCCTCCACCCAGGGCGGGTCCGGTGTGGGCGGGGTTAGCATGGCACTGTGCCATTTACCCTGCCGCCTCTTTACCCCATTCTTGACGCGTCCTGCTTTCCCCCGGAGCCTGCCGCGCGCGCTGCGTTCCTGGCAGCAACGGTTCGCG
>CAXTYP010000013.1:0-18462 GCA_964248435.1 uncultured Acidobacteriaceae bacterium
TGGAGGCCTTCGGCGCGTCCGGCCTCAAGCGGGTCCAGGTCCGACACGTCGAGCACGGTGCCGTCGATGAGGCGGCCCCCGAGCACAAGATCCTGCCGGCGCGTGCGCTCAAGGTCGGCTTCGCTGGTACGGTCGCGCGTGGCGCGGTACCAAAGCAGGCCGCCAAGGCAGGCCGTAACCGCAGCGGCTGTGGCCAGGGCCTGGTGATCGCGCAGGGAAAGCCCATTCATCGCCGCACACGCTCCCTGGAGCCGGGCTCTGTGGCGCCACCCCTGCTCAGTAGCAGGATACCGCAGCCCGGCGGATTGCGGCTGCCCGTTGCGCGACCGCCGGCCGCTTCCTGGCTCCCCGGCGTTTCCCCGGCATAAGGAAGACCGCGGACCGGGCTCCGAATGGCTCAGCTATACTGGAAAGATTGACGATGGCGATTTCCCCCACCTTCCCCCGAGCACGGCGCAACCCCCTTTCCAACCATGACTTTTCGCTCGGCGAAGGCCGGCGCATCCGCAGCACCACGGTGGTTTGTGTGCGGCGGGGTGGCTCGGTGGTCATGGCCGCCGACGGGCAAGTCACGCTGGGCGACGCGATCCTGAAGCACACGGCGCGCAAGGTGCGGCGGCTGTATGAGGGCAAGGTGCTGGCCGGGTTTGCGGGGTCGACCGCCGACGCGTTTTCGCTGTTTGGGCGCTTCGAAAGCAAGCTGGAGCAGTACGCCGGCAATATCGGCCGGGCCGCGGTCGAGCTCGCGAAGGATTGGCGCACGGACAAGATGCTGCGCTCGCTTGAAGCATTGCTGATCGTTTCAGACCCGTCGCAGAGCTTTCTGATCTCGGGCACGGGCGATGTGATCGAGCCGGACGAGGGCATCGTGGCGATCGGCTCCGGCGGGTCGTATGCCCTGGCCGCGGCGCGCGCCTTGTACGACAACACGGAGCTGCCGGCGCGAGAGATCGCGGAAAAATCCTTGCGCATCGCCGGGCAGATCTGTATTTACACCAACGACCAGATTATGGTGGAAGAGCTGCCCGCGCTCGCCCCTGCCCCTGAAAAGAAGTAAAGGACACGCATGGCTATTTACCTCCCCGGAACCGCCGACGACCAGGAGCTTGCGCTTGAAGAGCTGACCCCGCGCGAGATTGTCGCCGAGCTTGACAAGTACGTGGTGGGCCAGCGGGCCGCAAAGCGCGCGGTGGCGCTCGCCCTGCGCAACCGCACCCGCCGGCAAAAGCTCGCGCCCGAAGTGGCCGAAGAGATCATGCCGAAGAACATCATCATGATCGGTCCGACGGGCGTGGGCAAAACGGAGATCGCGCGCCGGCTGGCCAAGCTGACCAACTCGCCATTCCTGAAGGTGGAAGCGTCGAAGTTCACCGAGGTGGGCTATGTGGGGCGCGACGTGGAGTCGATGATCCGCGACCTGGTGGAAAACGCGATCGACATGGTGCGCGAGGAAAAGCTGGAAGAAGTGGAAGACAAGGCGGAGCTGAACGCGGAAGACCGCCTGCTGGACCTGCTGATGCCGCCCGCCGCCGTACCCTCGGCCGAGGTCGCGGTAATGCCGGGCGAGCCCGGAGGAGCCCTGCCGAGCGGCGAAAGCCTGAGCGCGGCGGCTGCCGACAGCGAAGGGGCGCAGGCACGCGCGCGCGACAAGCTGCGCGAACAGTTCCGCGAAGGGAAGCTGGACGAGCGCTCGGTCGAGATCGATGTACGCGAGCGCCGGGAGCCGCAGATCGAGATTGTGACCGGGAACGCGCCCGAAGAGGTTTCGGAGTCGAACCTGAAAGACCTGCTGCCACAGCTGTTTGGACCGCGAACGAAAAAGCGCAAGATGAAGGTCGCCGAAGCGTTCGACTACCTGGTGCAGGAAGAAGAAGGCCGCCTGATCGACATGGACCAGGTACACCGCGTGGCGGTGGAGCGGGTGGAGAACTCCGGGATCGTGTTTCTGGACGAGATCGACAAGATCGCCGGCAGGGAAGGCGGGCACGGGCCCGACATTTCGCGCGAAGGGGTCCAGCGCGACATCCTGCCTATCGTCGAAGGCACCACTGTCAACACGCGCTATGGCTCGGTGCGTACGGACTACATCCTGTTTATCGCGGCGGGCGCGTTTCATGTCAGCAAACCGAGCGACCTGATCCCCGAGCTGCAAGGGCGCTTCCCCGTGCGGGTGGAGCTGCAATCACTCACGGTGGATGACTTTATCCGCATCCTGACGGAGCCGAAGGCCTCGCTGACCAAGCAGCAGATCGCGCTGCTTGAAACTGAAGGGCTGAAGCTTGAGTTCACGCCGGAAGCCCTGGCCGAGATGGCGCACTTTGCGTTTCGGGTGAACGAGGGCACCGAAAACATCGGCGCGCGGCGGCTGCACACCATTATGGAAAGGGTGCTGGACGAGATCAGCTTTTTGGCACCGGACCTGCTCAAGGCACCCCGCAACCCGAACGGGGTCTTTGACCTGTCGGTGGCGGCGACCGACGGCGCGCCGACAGTTCCGCTGCCGGTGGTGGATCGCGAGATCCCGACCGGCTATGAGCGCGTGGTGGTGATCGATCCGGAGTATGTGCGGCAAATGGTCGCGAGCATCGTAAAGGACCAGGACCTCAGCCGTTACATCTTGTAGCGCCCACGAGAATCCGGAAATCAGGCTGCGCGGCTGCCCCAAATTGGGACTTCGACTTACCGTGTATTTCTGACCTAAATGCTATACTGCGGCTGCTTATGACAGATTGGACGCAAGGCACCAGCCTTTTTGCAAGTGCCGCCCCCGCCATGGTTTCCGGCACGGCGCTCCGCACCGCACGCCCCCTTTGCGTCGATCTCGACGGCACCCTGGTCAAGAGCGACACGCTGGTGGACTCGCTGCTCGTAATGGTGCGCACCCATAGCCGCGACCTGCTCAGTGTCCCGGGCTGGATCGCAAAGGGCAAGGCGACCTTGAAGCGCGAGGTCACCGACCGGGTGCAGCTGGACGTGGCGCACCTGCCTTACAACAAGCCGCTGATGGCTTATCTGGAACAGCAAAAAGGCCTGGGACGGCAGCTGTACCTGGCCACCGGGGCCGACCACACGCTGGCCTCGCGCGTGGCCGACCACCTGGGGATCTTTGATGGTGTGCTGGCCAGCGACGGACGGACCAACCTGACCGGCCACAACAAGCTGGCCTCCTTCCAGGAGCGCTTTGGCGAGACCGGCTATGACTACATCGGCAATGCCAGTCCGGATGTGCCGCTGCTGGCCCACGCCGGCAGCCCCATGGTCGCAAATCCGGACGGCGCGCTGCGGCGGGCCGCGCGCTCGGGCAAATTCACGCCCGAGCAGCAGTTCCTGGATAAAGCCTCACCCTTGAAGGCGCTGCGCCGCGCGATGCGGGTGCACCAATGGGCCAAGAACGTGCTGATCTTTGTGCCGCTGCTGCTGGCCCACGCCCTGCACACGCGCTCCTTTCTCCAGGCGCTGGCGGCCTTTGCCTGCTTTTCGCTGTGCGCGTCCTCGACCTACATAGTCAACGACCTGCTCGATATTGAGGCCGATCGGCGCCACCCACGCAAGCGCCGGCGCCCCTTCGCCTCGGGCGATCTCCAGGGCAAGACCGGGGTGCTGTTGTCCGGCGGGTTGCTGCTCCTGAGCTTTGTGCTGGCCTCGACGCTGACGGCGGGCTTTGTGGCCTACCTGCTGCTGTACCTGGTCAGCACCCTGTCGTACTCGTTGTATCTCAAGCGCGTGGTGCTGGTGGACGTGGTGCTGTTGTCGGGTTTGTACACACTGCGCATGCTGGCCGGTGCCGCCGCCACCTCCATCCTTATCTCGCCCTGGCTGGCCGGGTTTGCTATCTTTCTGTTCCTGTCCCTTGCCATGGTCAAGCGCTTTTCCGAGCTCCAGAACATCCGCGTGGCGGGCCAGGTGCCGTCAAATGGCCGTGGGTACCTCCTGTCGGATACGGAGCAGATGCGCGCCTTTGGCACGGCCAGCGCGTATGCCTCGGTGGTGGTGTTTTCGCTTTACATCAGCGCACGGGATGTAACGGGTTTGTACCCGCACCCACAACGCATGTGGCTGATTACGCCTATCATGATCTTGTGGATCAGCCGGGTGTGGCTGCTGGCCAGCCGGGGCGAACTGGATGAAGATCCGGTGATCTTTGCGGTGACGGACCGCATGAGCCTGCTGCTGGGCTTTGCCGCTGTTTGCGCTATCCTGCTGGCCGCCATCTAGCCGCTGCTCCAAAACTCGCCGCGCTCTACCACCAAGGAATCAACTATGGCCCAAAGCGTTTCCGATCTGCCGACCGTCGCCAAAACCGCGCCGCCCGCCTTTGAGTCCTGGGGGCGCTACCCAAAGCTGGCCGGCGACCTGCGCCCGCTTTCCTGGACCACCGAGTTCCCCCCGCGCGATGTGCCGGCCGGTGGCCGCATGCTGCCGGTCGGGGCAGGCCGCTCGTACGGCGACGTTTGCCTGCTGGAAGACGGCACCCTGCTCCATGCACGGGGCATGGACCATATGCTCCATTTCGACCCGGCAACCGGCATCCTGCGCTGCGAGGCGGGCGTAACCCTGGCCGAAATCCTCGACTTTGCCGTGCCGCTCGGCTTTTTCCTCCCGGTCACGCCGGGCACCAAGTACGTCACGGTTGGCGGTGCCATCGCCAACGACATCCATGGCAAAAACCACCACCTGGCCGGCACCTTTGGCTCCCACGTGCTGCGGTTTGAGCTGGTGCGCTCCGACGGTTCGCGCCTGCTGTGCTCCACGCGCGAAAACCGCGACTGGTTCGCCATGACGATCGGCGGCATGGGCCTGACGGGCCTGATCACCTGGGCCGAGGTGAGGCTGCGCCCCATCGTGACCCGCCGTATCGACTACCGGGGCGACAAGTTTGTAGGATTTTCGGAGTTTATCGAGCTTTCGCGGCAGGCGGCCGACGTGGAATACACGGTCGCCTGGATCGACTGCGTTTCCACCGGAAAGAACTTTGCCCGCGGCATCTTTATGCAGGGCACCCATGCGGCCACGCCCGGGCCGCTGACGCGATCCAAGGAACCAAAGCTGGTGTTTCCGATCGATCTGCCCGAGTTCGCGCTGAACAAGTTTTCGATCGGGCTGTTCAACTTCGCGTACTACAACAAGCAAAGGAAAAAGACCGTTCACTCGGTTGTCGACTACGAGCCGTTCTTTTATCCGCTGGATGCAGTGTTGAAGTGGAACAAGATGTACGGCAAAAAGGGTTTGCTGCAGTTCCAGTGCGTACTGCCGTGGGACGAGGACCAGCGCGGCATTTCGGACGTGATGAAGGCCATCACGCGCTCCGGCCTGGCATCGTTCCTGGCCGTGCTCAAGGTGTTCGGCGACGTCCCTTCACCGGGCGTGATGAGCTTCCCGAAGCCGGGGCTGACGCTGGCGCTCGACTTTCCGATCCGCGAGGAGGTCTCGTTCGACCTGCTGGACCGCCTGGCCAACATCACGCTGGAGCATGGCGGCCGCATGTACCCGGCCAAGGACGCGACGATGACGCCGGCCCAGTACCAGGCGTTTTATCCGCAGTGGGAGCAGTTCGCGGCGTATGTGGACCCGGCGTTCGACTCCGGGTTCTGGAGAAGGGTGACGGGTCGTGGCTAAGGACAGCCCGGCGCTTCCGCAGAAAATCCTGATTCTCGGCGCGACCTCGGCGATTGCACAAGCCACGGCACGCCTGCTGGCCGACCGCGGCGCCAGCTTCTTCCTGGTGGCCCGCGATCCGTACAAGCTGCAGGCGGTGGTCAGCGACCTGCAAACGCGCGGGGCCAGGACCGTTTACTCGGTGCCGCTGGACCTGGACGACCTGGACGAGCATGGGCCGACGCTGGAGTCGGCCGCCCAGATCCTGGGATCCATCGACCTGGCGCTGCTGGCGCATGGGGTGCTGGGCGACCAGAAAGCCGCCGAGCGCGACCCCCGGGTAGCGGAAGCGATCTACCGGACTAACTTCCTTTCGCCGGCCTCGCTGATTACCTCTCTCGCCAACTATTTCGAGTCGCGCGGGACCGGCTGCCTGGCCGTGATCTCGTCGGTCGCGGGTGACCGTGGGCGCAAAAGCAATTACGTGTATGGGGCGTCAAAAGGCGCGCTCAATGTCCTGCTGGACGGGGTACGGAACCGGGTGGACCGGGCCGGGGTGCACGTGTTGACGATCAAGCCAGGTTTTGTGGCGACCCCGATGACAGCGCACCTGCGGCGCGGGCCCTTGTTTGCCGAGCCGCGCACCATCGGCCGGGGTATCCTGCGCGCGGTCCTTTCCCGCCAGGACACCGTGTATCTGCCAGGCTTCTGGCGCGCCATCATGCTCCTGGTGCGTGCGGTCCCGTCCGGTCTCTTTAAGAAAATGAACATGTAGTCGCCCCTTTCCTGCGGGCGGCCTTCGCTTCATCGCTCCATTTATCATGGAGGGAAAGATGGCGCGTGCAGGAGCCCGCATCCCTGCCCAGCCTACAACTTCTCGACCGATTGCCGGTGCCCGGCATCCCACCTAGCTGTGCCCCTTGACATGCCTCGGAGAAATTGACTCACCATGTGGATTGTTCGCCTCGCGCTGCGACGGCCTTACACCTTTGCCGTGCTGGCGCTGATGCTGCTGATTCTCGGCCCCGTGGCCATTCTCGCGACACCGACCGATATCTTCCCCAACATCAACATCCCCGTCATTGCCATGATCTGGCAGTACCAGGGGTTGTCGCCCGAGCAGATGAGCAACCGCATCGTGCTGCTGTCGGAGCGTACCCTCACCACCACCGTCAATAACATTGAACACATCGAGTCGCAATCGCTCTACGGCATCGGCATCATCAAGATCTTTTTTCAGCCGAACGTCAATATCGCGGACGCCAACGCGCAGGTGACGGCGATCGCGCAAACGCAGTTGCGGCAGCTGCCGCAGGGCACCACCCCGCCGCTCATCCTGCAGTACTCGGCTTCAAGCGTGCCGATCATTCAGCTCGGGCTCTCAGGCCAGGGCCTGAGCGAGCAGCAGCTAAACGATTTCGGGCTGAACTTTATCCGGACGCAACTGGTGACCATTCCGGGCGCCGGTATTCCGTATCCTTACGGCGGCAAGCAGCGGCAGGTGCAGGTGGATCTCAACCTCCAGGCGCTGCAATCCAAGGGCCTGGCGCCCGCGGACGTGGTGTCAACAGTCGCGACGCAGAACCTGATCCTGCCGTCCGGCACCATGAAGCTGCATGACTTTGAGTATCAACTTGAAACCAACTCTGCCCCATCGACGATCGAGGGCTTGAACGACTTGCCGGTGCGCTCGGTGAACGGCAGCATGGTGTACCTGCGCGACGTGGCCCATGTGCGAGACGGATTTCCGCCGCAGACCAATATCGTGCGCGTCGACGGACAAAGAGCGTCGCTGCTGTCCGTGATCAAGACCGGCGAAGCGTCCACGCTCGATATTGTCGCGGGGGTGCGCGGCAAGCTGCCGGGCATCCTGGCACAGCTGCCGCCGCAGCTGAGGATCACGCCGCTGGGCGATCAGTCCGTTTTTGTACGTGCTTCGATCAATGGCGTGGTCCGCGAGGCCACGATCGCGGCTGCCCTGACGGCGCTGATGATCCTGTTGTTTCTGGGTTCGTTCCGCTCGACCATTATCATTGCCGTTTCCATTCCCCTGGCCATCATCTCGTCGCTGCTGCTGCTGTCGGCGCTGGGTGAAACCATCAACATCATGACGCTAGGCGGGCTGGCGCTCGCGGTCGGCATCCTGGTGGACGACGCGACGGTTGAGATCGAAAACATCAATCGCAACCTGGAAGAAGGCAAGGCGATCGAGCAATCGATCCTGGACGGCGCGGCCCAGATCGCGGTGCCGGCGCTGGTCTCGACGATTTCCATCTGCATCGTGTTCGTGCCCATGTTTTTTCTGTCGGGTGTAGCCAAATACCTGTTTGTGCCGCTGGCCGAGGCGGTCGTATTCGCCATGCTGGCTTCGTACATCCTGTCGCGAACCATTGTGCCGACCATGGCCATGTACCTGCTCAAGGAGCACGATGACGACGCGGTGGAAGGCCGCAAGCGCTCCCGCAACCCATTGGTACGTTTCCAGCTTGGGTTTGAGCGGCAGTTTGAGCGGCTGCGGGGCGGTTACCAATCCGTGCTGGAGCTGTGCATTGCGCGCCCGGCATTGTTTATGCTGCTGTTTTTCGGTTTCACGCTGGGCTCGGCCGCGCTGCTGTTTCCCTTTCTCGGGCAGGATTTTTTCCCCACCGTGGACGCAGGCCGCTTTACGCTGCACATGCGCGCACGCACAGGGACGCGCATTGAAGACACAGCCAGGCAATGCGACCAGGTGGACCACACCATCCGCGAAGTGGTGTCGGCCGGCGAGTTGGCCAGCATTATCGACAACATCGGGCTGCCTTATTCCGGCATTAACCTGACGTACTCCAACTCGGCACCAGTCGGAACGGCCGACGCGGACATCCAGGTGTCGCTGAACCCAAAGCACCACCCGACCGACGCCTACGTGGAGAAATTGCGGACGGTGCTGGCGGAGCGCTTTCCCGGCACAACCTTTTACCAGCTGCCGTCGGACATGATCACGCAGATTCTGAACTTCGGGCTGCCCTCGCCGATTGATGTGCAGATCTCGGGTCCCAACCTGGTCGGCAACCGCGAGTTCGCGACCAAGTTGCTGGACCGCATGCGCTACGTACCCGGCACGGCCGATTTGCGCATCCAGCAGCCGTTCAACCAGCCCAGGCTCTACGTGGATATCGACCGGACCAAGAGCGCGCAACTGGGACTGCGGCAGAATGACGTGGCGCAAACCATGCTTTCAGCCACCAGCGGGTCCTTTCAAACCTCGCCGACGTTTTTCCTGGACCCGAAAAACAACGTTTCCTACAACATCGCCGTGCAGTCGCCGCAGTACAACCTCGACACGCTGAACGACCTGGCGAATGTGCCGGTGACTCCAAGCGGCAGCGCGGCATCGGGCAATGGCAGCTCGGGCGCCAGCACGTCGGCGTACCCGGTGACTGGCGGCACCGCCCCCTCATCGCTCGCGGCGATTATGCCGCAAAGTTCCATCACGGGACCGCGCCCGCCTCAGATTCTTGGAAATCTGGCGTCGTTTACGCAAGGCGAGGAGATGGCGACGGTGACGCACTATAACATTTCACCGGCGATCGACATTTACGGCAGCGTGGTGGGTAGTGACCTGGCAAGCGTGAACAACGGCATAGAAAAAGTGATCGCCGGCATGAAGAACAACCTGCCGCATGGCTCGCGACTGACGATCCGTGGCCAGGTGCAAACCATGCATGCGTCGTTCCAGGGGCTGTACGTGGGGCTGCTTTTCTCAATCGTGCTGGTGTACTTGTTGATCGTCGTCAATTTCCAAAGCTGGCTTGATCCGTTCATCATCGTTTCCGGGCTGCCGGCCGCCATCTCCGGCATTGTGTGGCTCCTGTTCCTGACCGGCACGCACATCAGCGTTCCCGCGCTGACGGGCGCGATCATGTGCATGGGCGTGGCTACCTCCAACTCGATCCTGGTGGTGTCGTTCGCGCGCGAGCATCTGGAGCAGCATCCGGGCGAGGCGACGGGCTCCGCGCTGGCGGCCGGGTTTACGCGATTTCGCCCGGTGTTGATGACCGCGCTCGCGATGATGATCGGCATGCTGCCCATGGCAACGGGACTCGGGGAAGGCGGCGAAGAAAACGCACCGCTGGGCCGCGCGGTGATCGGCGGCCTTTTGTTCGCAACAATATCGACCTTGTTGTTTATTCCTACATTTTTCAGTGTGGTCCACAACCGGCTTGAAAAACGGCGCGTGGAGCGGGAACGGCGCAAGCGCGCAGCCGAACACCCTCGCGAGCGCCAGGGCCTGGAGAATCAACCCGCATGAGCAGCCAGCAAAAAGACCGTCCCCAGGAAAGTTCTTCCCATCAGGACGACGGGGTGGAGCGTCACAAGCCTTTGTCCGGCGGCAAGGCGATCATTTTTATTGTCGCGGGTCTTGCGCTTGCGGTGCTGCTGGCGGTGCTGGGCATCCTGCCGCGGATGCACGCGCAAAGCCGCCTGCGGCAGCAGACCACCGCAGACGCAGCGCCGGATGTGATGGTCGCCAAACCTACGTTCGGCAAGCCGCAGGACACGCTGCTGCTGCCGGGCGCGATGCAGGCCTACATGGATTCGCCCATCTATGCGCGGACCTCCGGCTACCTGACGCACTGGTACGCCGATATCGGCACCCACGTGCACAAAGGGCAGTTGCTGGCGGTCATTCAAAGCCCCGAGATCGACCAGCAGTTGAGCCAGGCGCGCGCCGACCTGGCTACCGCCGAGGCCAACGCCCGGAACGCGGCTATCCAGGCACGCCGCTACCAAAGCCTGCTTGCACAGGACGCGGTTTCGCAGCAGGACACCGACAACTATGTCACCAGCCAGCTGGCCACGAATACCCAGGTGCAAAGCGCACGCGCCAACGTGCAGCGCCTGGTCGACCTGGTGGGGTTTGAGCGAGTGACTGCGCCCTTCGACGGGGTGATCACGGCGCGCGACATCGACACGGGCCAGCTCATCAATGCCGGTGCGGGTGCCGGGGCGCAGCTGTTTGAGGAGGCGCAAATCTCAACACTGCGCGTGTATGTTTCCGTGCCGCAGGTGGATTCGCGGGGCGCGCAACCCGGCGTGCCAGCGCAGATCGCCCTGGGCGAGTACCCGGGCAGGACCTTTGCCGGGCGCATCGTGCGCACAGCTCACGCGATTGACCCCAACACTCGCACGCTGCTGGTGGAGGTTGATGTGAACAATCGTGACGGCAAGCTGATGCCCGGCGCTTACGGCGAGGTCACGCTTCATCTGAATACCCGCGTCAGCAGCCTGATTGTGCCCGTGCCCACCATGATCTTTCGGGCGCAGGGGCTCCAGGTGGCGACCGTGGTGAACGGCAAAGCCAGGCTCATCCCCATCACCGTGGGGCAGGATGATGGCCGCGTGATTGAGGTGGTCTCCGGCCTCACCGCGGATTCCGAGGTGATCCAGAACCCGCCCGACTCCATCTTCGACGGCGAAGCGGTGCATATTGTGAAGCCGCAGGGCGGAAACAATGATGGCAGCGACAACGATGCCGCGCAGCAGCAGACCGGGTCGGATGAGTCCGGACGCAAGGCGAACTCGGCGCAGGGCAACGAGAGCAATGGCAGCGGTGGCGGAGGAAGCAAGCACTGATGCCTTTCCGTTTAGAGAAGCGCGGGACCGCCGTCGGCAGCCTCCTGCTGCTGAGTTCGCTGGCCGGTTGCACCGTGGGGCCGAACTACCGAGTCCCGACATCGGCTCCGCCCACGCTCAGCTATCGTGAGCTGCCGCCGCCGCCCGGCGACTGGCAGCCGGCGGTACCGGCCGATGCCCTGGCGCGCGGAGAGTGGTGGCTGCAGTTCGGGGACCCCGCGCTGAGCGAGCTTGAGAACCGGCTTACGGGCGGCAACCTGCAAATAGGGGTGGCGCTTGAAAACTACACCGCCGCTGCTGCAGCTGTACGCCAGGCGCGCGCCGATTACTACCCCACCGTGACGCTGGGACCCACGATCGACCGGCAGCACTTGTCGCAGCACCGGCCCATCAACGTGGCGAACCTGACTCGCGGACAATACAACGACTTCAACCTGTCGGGGCAGGCCAACTGGCAGCCGGACTTTTGGGGTCGCGTGCGTCGCGAGGTGGAAGGTTCCCGGTCCAACGCGCAGGCGCTAGCCGCGGACCAGGCGAACGTGGAGTTGTCTGTACGCACTGAACTCGCGCTGGACTACTTCCAACTGCGGGGCCTTGACGCGCAGCAGGAGCTGCTGGACACAACACTTGCGACTTTTAAAGCGTATCTGGACCTGACAAATCGCCGGTTCCGGGGCGGTGTTTCCACCGAAGCCGATGTGGCACTCGCGCAAACGCAGCTGGCCACCACGCAAACGCAGGACGTGGACGTCGCCGTGGCCCGCGCGCAGTACGAGCACGCCATCGCCACCCTCCTCGGGGTGTCGGCTTCGGCATTTTCGCTCGGGGCCAGTCCGCAGAACCGCAATGTGCCGACGATTCCGTCCGGCGTGCCGTCGCAACTGCTGGAGCGTCGCCCGGATATCGCCGGAGCCGAACGCCGGGCGCAGGCAGCAAACGCGCAGATCGGCGTCGCCATCTCTGCTTATTATCCCAATATCTCGCTGAACGGGGTCGGCGGATTTGAAAGCGGCGAGCCCGGCAACTGGATCCAGGGGCCCAGCGCGTTGTGGTCGGTCGGCGCGTCTGCGATCGAAACGATTTTTGACGCGGGACGACGCCGCGCGGTCACTGAGGAGGCTCGCGCCAACTTTCGGTCGAGCGCCGATACTTACCGGCTGACCGTGCTGAACGGTTTTCAGGAGGTCGAGGACAACCTGGCCGCGCTGCGCATCCTGGCCGACGAGCAACAGTCTGCCGCCGAAGCCGTGGAGGCGGCCAATCGCTCGCTTGCCATCAGCACCACCCGCTACAAGGGCGGCGTCACCACCTACCTCGAAGTGCTGACCGCGCAGCAGGCGCAACTCGCCAACCGGCGCACGGCGGAGGACATCACGACCCGGCGCTTTGTCGCGAGCGTACAGCTGGTGTCGGCGCTGGGCGGTGGCTGGACAACGGCGAAACTGCCGCATCCATAACGGGTTCTTTACGGCGCGTGCCATAGAATGGCGATGCGCTCATGAAATCATCGACTTTCACCAACTGGCTCCTCGCCGATATCCGCCTGCCCAAAGGCGTACAGACCGCCCCCGAAGCCGAACACCCCTGGTGGCGCGTGATGTGCCTCACCGGCGTCGATTATTTCTCAACGCTCGGCTATCAACCCGGCATCGCTTTTCTGGCAGCAGGGTTGTTATCACCCATCGCAACGCTGGTGCTGGTCGCCGTGACCCTGTTTGCCGCGCTGCCGCTGTACAGCCGCGTGGCCGAAGCCAGTCCGAACGGCCAGGGCTCCATCGCGATGCTGGAAAGGCTGTTTCCGGGCTGGCGCGGCAAGGCGTTTGTGCTGGTCCTTCTTGGCTTTGCGGCGACCGACTTCATCATCACCATGACGCTTTCCGCGGCCGACGCGGCGGCGCATTTCGTGGGCAATCCATATGCGCCGCATGCGCTGCGCAGCCCCATGCTCATGACCCTCCTGCTGTTGGCGGCGCTTAGCGCGATCTTTCTCAAGGGCTTCAAGGAGGCGATCGGGGTCGCGGTCGTCCTGGTTGGTGTTTATCTCGCACTGAACACCGTTGTGACGGTGGTCGCGATTCAGCAGACTCTCAAACACCCCGAGCTGTTCACCCAGTGGAAGCATGCAGTGTTTGCACAGCATCCTTCTGTCTTTGGAATGATCGGCGTTTCGCTGATCCTGTTTCCCAAACTCGCGCTGGGCCTGTCGGGTTTTGAAACCGGCGTGGCGGTGATGCCGCTGATCAAGGGCGGCGAAAAGAGCGACGAAGGCGGCGAGCTGCCGCAGCGCATCCACAACACCCGCAAGCTGCTGTCCACTGCCGCCATCGTTATGAGTGTGTTTCTGATGGCGACCAGCATCACCAGCACATTGCTGATCCCCGCAAAAGCCTTTGCGGAAGGCGGCCCCGCAAACGGGCGCGCCATGGCCTACCTGGCGCACCTGTACCTGGGCAACGCGTTCGGCACGGTTTACGACATTTCCACGATCCTGATCCTGGCATTCGCGGGGGCATCCGCCATGGCGGGGCTGCTCAACCTGATTCCTCGCTACCTGCCGCGCTTCGGCATGGCACCAGAGTGGGCGCTGGCCTCGCGCCCGCTGGTACTTGTCTTCATGGCTATCGCCGTCCTTGTAACGCTTTTGTTCCACGCCAACGTCGATGCACAAGGCGGCGCGTATGCCACGGGCGTGTTGGTGCTGTTTACCTCCGCAGCAGTGGCGGTCACCATCGCGTTGTGGCACCGTCCGCTGCGGTGGGCCTATCTGCTCATCACTGCTATCTTCGTCTACACCACGGTGCTTAACAGCTATGAGCGGCCGGATGGCTTGAAGATTTCTTCCATCTTTATCGCGGCGATCATCCTGGTTTCTCTCCTGTCGCGCGCCCTTCGCTCTACGGAGCTTCGTATCACCAGCGTCGATCTGTCATCCGAGGCCATGACCCTGCTGGCCGAGGATGAGGACCAGGTCATCCGCGTGATTGCGCGCGCGCCACGGCCCAGCTGGGAGAACGAAACAGCCGAAGAGCTCGATGCCATTGATCGATTCGTTCGCGAGCGTTACGGCTTGACCGCCGACGAATCGTTGTACTTCTTCGAAATCACCCACACCGATGCTTCCGATTTCGAACACACGTTGTGCGTCGAAGGCCGGCGTCTTGGCAACAACAAGGTCCTTTTTGCGAAGAGTCCCGTGGTGGCGAACTCTGTAGCGGCGCTGCTGATGGAGCTGGAACGCCGCACCGGCAAGGTGCCGCACGGTTACTTCAAATGGAAAGAGGGCAATCCGGTGATGAACGTGTTCAAGTTCCTTTTTCTAGGCGAAGGAGACACGGCTCCGCTGGCCCATGAGGTGCTGCGCCGGGCCATTCCGGATGCAAGACGACGGCCTATCGTGCACGTCAGCTAAGGGGTGTGCACGGGCTCAAGGATCATGTCGCACATTTGCTCGGCGTAACTCGAGCGCATCCAGCTGCGGCCGCAGAAGACGTGGGTTTGGTGGAAACCGTGTGCCTCGAAAAAACGCACAAAGCCGTAACTATCCCCCAGAAGAATGCTGGGATCGGCGAGCTCGGCCGGTTCCCAGTCGCGGGTGATCTCGCCTTGCGGGCCGCTTTCAAAGGTACCCACCACGATGAATGACGGCTGCTGAGCCAACGCGTCCCACACGGTCGCGCTTGGCTCGGCGCTGCTCCAAAACCAGTAGCGGTGAGGCGCCTGGTTGAAGTAAATGTTGCGCGGAAAATACAAGAGCGGCCCGATGCTGAAGTAGCCGAAGCCGGCAACCCTCGGCCCTGGCAGGCGGCCAACTCCTTTTTCTTTCAAATAAGCTGCGGTCGCGGCATCCGGGGCATAAGGCAATCTCCGTTCGGCCGCGATCGTGTGGATGCTCCAGCCAATCTGCTCAGCGCACACGAGCGTAAAAAGGGCGACAGTGGCGGGCTGCACCCAGGGCCACCGGCGGAGAGGTCTCGGCGGCGGAATCGTTTCCGGCCAGGTGAGCCACGCACTGACCACGAAGCCGGTGAGCAGGGTGCCCGCGTGGCGCGGCGCTAGGTAAAGCGAGCAGAACACCAGCGCCATGAGCGCATAAGGCAAAAGACCAACCGCACGGCCGGTCGTCCATGCCTGGAAGCAGAGCAGCCCCACAAGCAACAACGCCAGAACACGGCTCTGCGATAGGGGAAACGTGAGGACACCCAGCACGCGCGCGGCTCGATTTCGCAGCTTGGCCAGGCCGTGTCGAACGTGGGGGTGGACCGGCGGCGGAGGCAGGCCGTTCATCGATTGGCTGATCACCGGAGGAGGCGCTGCCGGGTGCATGCCGAGGGAGCGCTCGACTTTGCCGATGGATCGCTCGATATTGTTGCCTGCGGCATAACTCACATCAGGCGCCGGGGCCATGGTTGCGAGAGCCGCCAGCCAAAAAAGCAAAAGGATGGCTAGGGCGGGAACATTGCGCACAAAGCGCGAGCCCCACCAGCGCGCCGCCACGAAGGCCAGACCGCCGGACAGGAGCAGTCCGTGCACCGACAGGTTGGCCATCAAACCCAGCAGGATGGCCAGGATCCAAGGACGGGGCTGCTGCCGGCGCAGAAGCATCGCCGCCGGAAATGCCAGGATCGCCAGCAGGCAGTAGGATCGTGCGATCACCGCGTCCTGGTACAGCAGAAAAAATGTAAATGGCAGAAGCAGTCGCAGAAACCTGGGAAACGGGGCATAGGCAAGCAGGACGGCCATCGCCGCGCCTTGCACACCGGCCGCAATCCAGCGCATGGCCTTGAACGGAAGGTGCATGGTTTGAAGAAGCTTCAGAAACGCATGCCACAAACCGCCGGAGCCCTCGTAGCGCAGGCTGTGGACGAACAGTGTTTTCCAGCTGTTGTCGGCGGCCAGCAGCCACGCCTGCGCTTCGTCGGCCCACGGCACATGTTGCCGGATTGCGAACCCGGCCGCGGCACACCATAGAAGCATTGCAGCCGTTTCCGGCCAGCCCCAGGTTGGGTTTTCTTTATATCTAGCTGTGCGGAGACGGTTCATGCCTGGTTCATGCCTGCATTCCTTTCCTTGGGATGCGTGGTGGGGCGCGACACTGTCCCAGCACGCGCCTCAACGTGTTCCGCAGGATTGCAAAAGCCGCGAATGAACAAATGATGAAGCGGGGCGTGGCACTTCGGAGCAGGCCAACGACCACATGGCTTCTCGGTTCTTACCTCATGGGCATTTACAAGAGGGAGAACAACCGTGATCGAACGGGCATTTAGACTGGTCTGCTTCTAGCGGACGTTCTTTTGTTCACACGAGCCAGGGAGCTCGTCCGTGGTGGAAGAACTATGCCGAGCTCACCGGTCAACCTCGTCGCCCAGAAGAGCGCGGATTGCTCGAGGCCATGTTCAGCCGGGAGGAATGCTGATGGAAGCGAAGGGGGCCGAACGGAACAGCAGCTTCCCCGTCGGTTCAACAGCCGAGGCACACCGAATGGGGCATTCCCGAAGCAGCGCCTCCGCCTGCGGGCCAGACGCACGTTTCTGCGATGCAAAACGCGCGTCCGCTCCCGAGCTCGTTGGTTGTAAGTCTATGTACCTTCCGACCAGCCGGCCAGGTAATCCACCTGCTCCGGGGTCAGCACGTCGAGATCGACGCCCATGGACGCCAGCTTGAGCTTGGCGACGCGCTTGTCGAGGTTGTCAGGTACGGGGAAGACGTCCTTCGGCAGGGTCTTGTACTCCTGCATCAGGTACTCGGCCGCCAAAGCCTGGTTGGCGAAGCTCATGTCCATCACGCTGGCCGGGTGGCCTTCGGCCGCTGCCAGGTTGATGAGCCGGCCCTCCGCCAGCAGGCACAGGGTACGCCCGTCATGCAGCGTGTACTGCTCCACAAACGGCCGCGCCGTGGTGTGGCCGGTGGCCAGGCCTTCCAGCGCCGGAATGTCGATCTCGACATTGAAGTGGCCGGAGTTCGCGATCAGGGCGCCAGACTTCATGACCTCGAAATGCTCCTTGCGGATCACGCTCTTGTTGCCGGTCAGCGTCACAAAGATGTCGCCCACCTTGGCTGCTTCTTCCATCGGCATCACGCGGTAACCGTCCATCACGGCTTCGAGCGCCTTGGTCGGGTCGATCTCCGTCACGATGACCTGCGCGCCCATGCCGTGAGCGCGCTGCGCCAGGCCGCGTCCACACCAGCCATAGCCGGCGACAACAAACGTTGAGCCCGCAATCAGCGCGTTGGTGCAGCGAATCACGCCGTCGAGAGTCGACTGGCCCGTACCGTAGCGGTTGTCAAACATGTGCTTGGTCAGTGCGTCATTGACGGCGACCACGGGGTAGCGCAGCACTCCTTCCTTGGCCATCGCGCGAAGGCGAATGACGCCGGTGGTCGTTTCCTCGGTGCCCGCGATCACATCCGCGAGCGCGTCCTGCCGCTTGGTGTGCAGCAGGGTGACGAGGTCACAGCCGTCATCCATGGTGAACTGCGGCTTGCCGTCAAGCGTCGCCTGCAGGTGGCGGTAGTAGCCCTCGTTGTCGACACCCTTGATGGCAAACGTCTTGATGCCGTACTCGGCCACCAGCGCTGCCGCGGTTTCGTCCTGGGTCGAAAGCGGATTCGACGCGCACAGGGCGATATCGGCGCCACCGTCGCGCAGAGCGAGCATCAGGTTTGCGGTTTCGGTCGTGACGTGGAGGCAGGCGGCGATGCGCACACCCTTGAGCGGCTGCGTTCGCGCGAATTCTTCGCGAATCTGCGCCAGCACGGGCATGGAAGCGCCGGCCCACTCGATGCGTTTTTTGCCTTCAGCGGCGAGTGAAAGGTCCTTGACGTCGTGCTGAACATCCTGCTTGGTGCTGGTCGGCGCGGGGGCCGTGATCGTTGCCATGGGGTGTGCGGCCAGCCGGCGTTGCGCGGCCAGGCCTGGGTCTCCTGTCCCTTCAACCATAGCATTGGGAGCCACGCCGAAGGCCCGGCAAAGTTGATAAGAATGCAAGCTCATTCCCGTTCTGGAACTGGCCGCTGGATCGCTTCCCCGGCCAGCAACGCCCTTTTCCGCTCCAGGCCCCAGCGATAGCCGGTGAGCGAGCCGTTGCTGCCGATGACGCGGTGGCACGGCACTACGATCGCAACCGGGTTTTCCGCGCAGGCCCGGGCCACGGCGCGCACTGCTTTTACATTGCCGAGCGACGCGGCGACCTGGGCATAGGAGCGCGTTTCGCCATGCGGAATGGCCCGGAGCGCGGCCCAGACGCGGGCCTG